>CAZVEO010000025.1:0-26259 GCA_964626385.1 uncultured Bacteroidaceae bacterium | reverse complement strand
TCTTCGTTTTATTTCGACGAATCTTCGTTTCGATTTCTCGAAACGAAGATTCGTTGTTGCTGATTATCAAGTAGTTACAAGGGTAAAAATCGTTAATTTTGTGGTAGGGTTATTTTTCTCTTACAAAGTTACGAAGATTTTTTGACCTGACCAAACACGTGCACACTTTTTTTTTGTAACTCATTGATTCTCAGTAAACCGATTTTGCACCCACAGGGTGTTCTATAAGAGCAAAGCCATTACTTTTTTGATTGGTTAGCATAAGTTATTATAAGTTAAGATAAGGGCAAAGCCTTTAAAAAAGTAATACACTTATGCGTTATGCTAACCTATAATAACCTATGCTAACTTATCATAACCTATAAAGTTAACAGCTCTGCCCTGTAAAACAGCCTCAGGCTGCACCCATTGGGTGTTTTTTATAAGATTTTGAAGCGTATAGCAAAAGTAACGGCTATACCCATATAAAACAGGCTGTGCCTATGCCCTTATAAAACACCCTGTGGGTGTGATTAATAAATTCCAAATCTTATTTTTAGATAGGCATATACGACAGGAAGGGCTAACAAAAGAATATCAAATCTATCTAATATGCCTCCGTGTCCGGGTAGGATTTTGCCTGAATCTTTGACTCCTATTTGACGTTTAAACATAGATTCAGTCAAATCACCAAAGGTTCCTACTATGCTTGTAAGCACGGCTATGATTATGTAATCATAGACTTGCAAACTATTGCTACACAAAGAAATAATTACGGCTGCAATTATAACAAAAACAAAACCGCCAATACCTCCCTCCCAAGTTTTTTTTGGAGAAATGCGTTCAAATAGTTTGTGCTTTCCAAATTGCCTGCCTGTCAAATAAGCAAAAGTATCGTTGCACCAAGCAAAAATAAAAATAGACATCAAAATCATTGGAGAAAAATCACCTTTAATATTTATTATCAAAGGAGTAAGAGCAAGAGGTATAACAACATAAAGACAGCCTAAGAATGTATAAGCAATATTGGTAAAGGGCTGTTTCGCTTTGCTGTATAACTCTCCTATAAATATAGATAGACAACTAATTATCAAACAACTATAAAGGATAGAGGAAAGATTTTCTTCACAAAAAGAGCATAAAACAATTATACAATATGTTACTATTCCTAAAATATTTCCTAAGACAATATTTGGTTTTATATCTGCTTTTTTTGCGTTGAAATAAAATTCGTTTAAACCTATAATAGCAATAACAAAGAAATAAACCATACAAATTATAGGGTGAATAAATATAGCCGCAATTACACTTAATACGTAAATACTTCCCGTTATTGCTCTTGTGATTAGATTAGACATAACTCTACTTGCTTTGTTAAAAATTAAACGTTTGCAAAGGTAATATTTTTTGAAAAAACCTTGTATCTTTGCTAATAAAAAAACTGATAATCTATGCAAGGGATGGTATTTGCCGCAGGCTTGGGAACAAGACTTTTGCCAATAACAGAAAACACACCAAAAGCCTTAGTAAAAATAGGAGATGAAACACTTTTGGAAATGGTTATAAATAAGATGGTTGATTATGGTATAAAAAAAATTGTAGTTAATGTACATCATTTTGCACAAGATATTATCAACTTTTTAAATTCCAATCATTTTGACTGCGAGATACTTATTTCGGACGAAAGGAAAGAATTATTGGATACGGGCGGAGGATTAAAGAAGGCATGGCAAAACGGATTATTTGATAAAGAGGAGGATATTCTTATTCACAATGTGGATATACTTTCTACCATAGATTTTGATATATTAAACGACTATCATATTGCCAATAAAAACCTCGTAACTCTCTGCGTTCAAAGAAGAAAAACGCAAAGATATTTGTTATTTAATGAAGACAAACTCTTATGTGGTAGAGAAGGAGTAAACCAAAAAACTTTTACTCGCAAATACACCAAACTTTATAAATACGCTTTCAGTGGAATACAAATAATTTCTCCCAAAATATTAGATATGATAACTTTGGAAGGAAAGTTTTCAATAATAGACGCATATATGGAATTGTCTAAAAAGAATGATATCAATTGTTTTTTGGATAATGGCAATATGTGGATGGATGTAGGCAGACCAGAAAGCCTTGCCGCAGCACAAAATTTACAAGGTATTTTTTAGTTGTATATTGTAAGTTATAGTAAGTTAGCATAAATTGAAACAGTGTCGATATTCACAGAACTTACATAAAGGCAAAGCATATAAAAAAAACAATTTTTAACGGCTTTGCCCATATAAAACACTCTATGGGTGCAGGCTGTGCCTGTGGCTTTGCCCTTAAAAAACACACTGTAACGGCTATGCCCAATAAAGACAGGCTGTGCCTGTGTTATTTGCTTAGGAAACCTATATCTATGCAATCTATTCCTTCCCAGCCTTGTACAACTTTCTCTGTTCCTACGCCGTTGGTTATTATTTGGGTTTCTTCCATTCCTTGTTTTGTCAAAAATTCTTTGATGATAGTTGCTTGTTTTTCGCTTAAAGACAGTGGAGTTTCTTTTTTGTAGGAATTATTAGCATGTACTTCTATTGTTAGAATATAAGGCTTGCTTTTGAATATGTTGGCTAAATGTTTTAATTCTTCTTCGCCTTTTGAGGTAAGTTCAAGAGGTTTTTTGTCGTTAAACACAGTTTTTATTGTAAGTAACTCTCCATTTGTTACCAACTCATCTATATAATGCAATGTTATATTATTGTTTTCGGACAATGGAGCGTAGTAACCACTTTTTTTTGCACAGAGAAGATAGTTTGTTTTGGGTTTAAGAAAAGCAAAGCCACCACGAGAGTTGGTTGAGGTTTTGTATATACAATTATAATCTTTGCTTTCAAGCACGCATATATATACTTTGCTAAAATCATTGTTATTTGTTTTAATTTCACCTGAAACAAAATTTAAATCTGTGTTTCCTTCCAAGTATATATTATTTTCCAAAGCAAAGTTATCGTCTTGAGAAAGTATCAGCATATTTTTCTTGACCTCTATTACATAGTCGTTGTCTACAGTGTTAATATCCTCTCCCAAAAGCACAGGTTCCGACCAAGCCGTCCAATCATTAATATCTTCTCTATAAGAAACATAAACATCTAAATTGCCAAAATTTAGTCCGCGATTGGAGGAAAACCAAAGTGTTTTTTTGTCCTCGGATAAGACGGGGTTGCATTCATTAAATCTTGTATTTATAGGAGAAGAAAGTAAGGCTGGCTTTTGCCATTTTCCGTTTTTGTATAGTGAGTAATAAATATCTTTGTTATCTGCGCCTTCTTTACTATCAAAACCGTTAGAGGAAGCCATAGAAAAAACTAACTCCTGTTTATCGGCAGATATATAAGCGTCTGTAACATCAAAATCAAAGCCTAAA
Organism: uncultured Bacteroidaceae bacterium; assembly: GCA_964626385.1. Classification (GTDB taxonomy): domain Bacteria; phylum Bacteroidota; class Bacteroidia; order Bacteroidales; family P3; genus Scybalousia_A. The sequence continues at coordinate 22,871 of CAZVEO010000025.1, read as the reverse complement.
GAACGTATATCTATTTTGTTGAAATTTTCATTTGAGGGAGCATCAGTTAAGACCAAATTTAACTCCAATTGTTCTGCGTGCTTAAAGTTTATAAAATTAGCATCAGAAGAAAGATTAAATTTTACGCTTTTGTTTTTGGGTTGAATGGCATTAAGTTCATAAAATTTGCGAAACAATATTGCTGTTTGTCTTGCATTAAGGTTTATAAAAAGACTCTTGTTCTTTTTATAATCTTCCATACTAAGATTTTTTTTATTCAGAAGGTTGGTTATATTCTTTGCTTTTGTCTCTGCCTCTACAATATAATCAGCAGTAGCAAGTGAAGGAAATACTTGCAACAATTTCTCTATGGAAGATAGGGACAAATCTGATATATATTTTTTTGCAAATAATTTTAGGTAGTTTTCGTTATGCTCTATACTATCTAATAAGGCTATTGCGGGCAAAGAATATTGTTCAATTGCTTTTAATCGCAACTTGTCAAAAATTAATTGGTAATTTGCTTCTGTTTTAGAATTTTCTCCTAGAAAACTCATCATATCTACAATAAGTCCCTCATTGACATATCTTTCTCGTTGTGCTTCTTCTCTGTTGCTTTTGGCTCTTTGTATATAATCGCCGTTGGGGAACTCTCTAATATAAGTTTCGTAAGCCTCTATGGTATTTTCTTTCAATGCTTGTCTAAATGATAACTTATCTATTTCTCTTAATGCTTGTTTCTTATAGGTGTCATTAGTTGTTGAGACAACAAAGTTTTTTAATTTTTCTATATCATTGCTTTCTAATATTTCGCTTACCAAATATTCGTTGAGCCACATACGAACTTGGTCTACTTGCATAGCATTTGGGTAAGAGGCAATAAAACTTTCATAATCTTCTATTCTGCCAGATTTTTCTACTTTTTCAAAAGCCAACCTATCCCTTATTCTTATGGCTTCACTTTGCAGTGGAGGAAAATCATTGCTAATATTTATATAATAGTTTAGCATATCTATATCTTGCCTCTTATATACCATTGTAAGCATATCTTTCGCAAGAATATTAATGTTGATGTCTTTGCCTTTTTCCTTGTGTTTGTTGTATCGTTGAGCGTAATCCAAAGCCTTAAGAGAATCTCCTTCGGGGTTGTTGGTATCTATGAAGTATAAATAAAGGTCATAAAAACGATTGGCATTATTGGTGTCGTTGGAGTAAGTGCTATTGATATAGGTCATTGCATTGGAATAATCTCCTTTGCCAAGCAATCTTTCTACATCAGCATCTTGACCAAAAACATTAAGGTTAAATAATAAACTTGCTCCTATTAAGTAAAAAATTATTTTTTTCATTTTACCTCCAAATCAAAATTATTTATCCAATTATCGTTTATATTCAAGTCTATTTTATAATTGCCACTTTTTAAACTATATTGAAATACTCTATTGGCAGTGAAAATTCTTTCACTTTCTATTCCCCCCGTTTTGTCCTTTATTCTCACTTTGTTTAAGTTTTCATCAGAGGAATAAATCAAACATCTTTGTCCATCAGCCCATATATAAACATTTTCTACGCTTTCCGTATTTATTGCTTTTAATATGTGTATTCTATACTTTGAAGTTACGCCACTGTTGATTTGTGTTTTAATAGACGCATTTTCACATAAGTCATAAAACTCTCCGCTTTCTTTGTCCTCCATAAGTACAAGAATATTTTCGGGCAGTACTGCCAAATTATTAAGATTTATTTCTACAGAGTTAGATTGACCTATGTACAAATCTACATCAAAACAAGCTGGGTAAGAAGGAAAAACATTAACGGAGTATTCTTCATTATTTTCGTCTCTAAAATAGATTTCCGGCATTAACTCGCTGTTGCCAAAAAGTTTGTGGCAATCATATTCATCAAAAACAAATTTTGCATCATCTATCATTCCCAAAAGAGCATATTGATAGGCTTTACCTTTGCAAACAGAAAGACTTAGATAGTTGTGGTTTGAGGAGGTTTGCTCTCCCGTTAGCGGTATATATTGTTGAGAACGTTTGAATAAAATATTAGTTGAATGAGAATAAGCCTCGACAAAGAAAGATTCCAAAGAAGGTATAGTTATCTCTTCTTTTGGGTCTACTATAAGAGGGTTGTAAACATCGTTTTCTCTATCAAAAAGCATAATGGTATTACCTTGTATTTTGCCATCTAATTCTTCAAATAGTTTTTTGCTACTAAGAGGTGCTGTATAAGGATTGCCTATCATATTCCACTTGTCATCTGGAGTAGATTTTAGATGAACCGATACGCTAGAAGCACACAACAGACCCTCATACTTTACATTCAAAGGTTCATGTGTGTAAATAGCATAACCCTTGCCCGGCGATAGAACAAATTTTGGGTCGGTTATGTATTCGCTCCAATAGTCGTCTAATTTGGATTTAATGCCTGTATTATACTGCATAAACCAAGTTTCGTTATCCTTTTCGTTTCTTGGGGAAAACATAGCAGCATATGCTTGATTGACAGGTGAAGAAATGTAATTCCATCTTTTTGGCAAAAGATACTGATTGACGGTAAAGAAAGATTTTTGATTATAAAAGATATCAGAAGCAACATAGAAAGTTTTGCCATTTTCTATAACCACATTTGCACTATCACCCAAAAATAGCATAGTACAAGCAACGTCCTCGTCCACAGTGGCAGTTACTCCACTTTCTATCATAACAAAATCTTCCATTGTAGGAGAGTTGTTGTCCTTCCAATTACTATCATCTGACCAAAGTCCTGAGTGTATCATGGTCTTCATTTTAGGATAACCAAAGTAAGTATTTATAGGTAGGAACTCCCTATCTCCATAAATAGATATTTCTATTTCATCTGTTGTTCTTGGACTTTGTAAAGGCACACAATAATTCTCATTCTTTAATGTGTCGTGCATAGTCAACAACTCTTCTCCATCTCGCAACCATCTGTATTTTACATAGATTTTGGAGTTAGTTTTTTCCATTATTTGAAAACTAAACTGATAATCTGTATTTGAAAAAACAGGTATATGATAGGTAAAATCTTTACTTGCCTTGCTAACAGGAGGTATATAATTTTTATCGTAATCTTTATGCTTTGCACAAGAACCTTTTAAAGGTATATGTATAACACCGTCTTTTAATTTAGGGGTTTTTATTTCCAAAATTGCTTCGTGTTTGCCCTCTGCTTTGGGAGTGTAGGAAACAAATATATATCTACTGCTCGATAAAGAATAGTTAGAGAGAGTAAAATTATAAGAGCCTTTGCCAATTATATCAAATGTTATGCTATCTCTTATATTTTTTCCTTCAACAAAAATACGTTTTTGCTCTGCAAACAAGTAGGGGTAACCTATGTTATTAAAAATTATATTTTCTACTTCTCGTGGAGAATCACCTATTTTGCTAAATATTTTTACCTCGGCAGGAGAACCAAAAAAATTGTCATAATCTGATTTTATCAATATGTTTCTAAATAGAATTTGAGGGTTAGGATTTTTTTTGCCCTTAGTATCTATTAACCACGATATTTGTACAAAATCTTTATTCTCACAAGATGAAGGCAATTTTATGTCGTGGAAATTTTGTCTATATCGCTTGTATTGTGTGTAAAAAACAACACTTTTATCGTTTTCGTCCAACACATCTTGCCACTCATCTGTTTCTGATAACCTATATTGTAAACAGGCTGTCCATTGTGTTCTGACCTTATTGGCTGTTGTGTTTTGCCAAGAAAGAGTTATGTTGTCTTGCTCTTTGGTTGAAATATTTATTATAAGCCTTCCTGTGTTTTGAGTCTTATCATCAGCCAAAAAATATATAGCGTCTTTATCGGGCGAATAGTTGCGTTTGTCAAAGTTTTTTATATCTATGGGATTATCTTTTAAGTTGTGCAGTACATTTTGAGCAAAAGAACTTACCGTCAAACATAGACTTAATAAGATAATATATATTGTTTTCCTTAATAACTCCATTCTGATTTGATTTTATAGTTACGTATGTTATAAATGGTGGTTGTTTCGTTTTGCCAGCCCGGAAGATTATTTACATGCCTAAAATGATAATGATTAATCATTTGACTATTGTTTTTTATATTGGGAGAATTTAGCAAGTCCTTACCTTTATTGTTTAAGGCGGTTATAAAATAAAGCATAATATCATATCCCAAAGCGGCATAAAATTTATCTGGTTCTGTCTTAAAATGTTTTCTGTACTCTTTGACAAAATCCACAAAATTAGGGTTGGTATAATCATTAAGATAGGTAAGTGTAAAATGATAGTCAAGGCTTTCCATCATTGAATAATCCACATTGTTATAGTCTAACCACTCAAAAGGTGCAAACAAAGTTATTCTGTAAGTGGAAAATGAGAATATTTTTTTTATTAATGTGTTAGCAAATACTTTGTTGTCATTAAGAGAGGACTTTTCTACCAAGTTGATAACAATATTGTTTCTCTCAGGTTTTAGATAAGTTTTGAGTTTTGAGGCGTTTTTCCCATAATTGATTATTGTCCAAGAAGAAGTATAGGAGGATATATTTTCTTTGTACCATTCTAACAAAGAAGTGTTGTTTTTATTGTTTTCATACAAAACTATTACATTGGCTTTTGAATGTTTTTCTTGTATATATTTCATGATGGTCTGTGCCTTAGAAATATCATCGGGTTGTATCTTAAACACACATTCATTTTCCAATATATTCATACTTGTACTCATAGGATTGACAATGGGAATATGGTTTTGTTTTGCAAAGGAGGCAATCATATCAAATGAGTTCTTGAAAACCAATGGTACAATGAGATTCATTTCTTTCATTTGATCATATCGTAAGGCTTCTTTTGTTTTTAAGGTATCATTTTCTCCTACATCAAAAACATGAAGACTTATTTTATAACCGCTGTTTTCCAAAACATCTAAGGCTATTCTTGCTCCTTCATAAAAAGATATATAAGAAAAACATTTATAAGGTTTTGAGCGTTTCTCGGCTATGTTATATTGATTAAAAGACAATTCATCTATATTATCGTAAAACAAAGGTAGAAACATTGCTACTTTTATCTCCTTTTTTGTTTTACGAAAGATATTGTCTGTTTGTGCAGATATGTTATTAATAAACAATAAGCACACAAACATCAATAAAACTTTCCAACCTTTATTTCTTAATTTCATATATATCTTATTTACTTTGTAAGTGCTTCAAATTTTATTCCTTTTTTATTTTAGCATTGTATTTTATTCCCATTCTATTGTAGCAGGAGGTTTGCTACTTATATCATAGCAGACTCTGTTTACTCCTTTTACTCTATTGATTATCTCATTGGATACTTTGGCTAAAAATTCGTAAGGCAAATGAGACCAATCGGCTGTCATTCCGTCCACACTTTCTACTGCCCTAAGAGCCACAACTCTTTCGTATGTACGCTCATCACCCATAACTCCCACGCTTTGTATCGGTAACAAAATGGCTCCTGCTTGCCATACCTTATTATAAAGCCCTTCTTTTTTAAGACTTTCTATAAATATATTGTCAACCTCTTGTAAAATACTTACCTTTTCCAAAGTAACCTCTCCAAGTATTCTTATAGCCAAACCAGGACCAGGAAAAGGATGTCTTTCCAATAGTTCTGCTTTCAGTCCTATTTCTCTGCCCACTCTTCTTACCTCGTCTTTGAATAAAGAACGAAGAGGCTCTACAATTTTCAATTTCATATATTCAGGCAAACCGCCAACGTTATGATGAGATTTAATAGTTTGTGATGGTCCTTTGGTTGTACTACTGCTTTCTATAACATCGGGGTAAATTGTACCTTGTGCCAACCACTTAACATCTTTTATTTTATTGGCTTCACTGTCAAAAATATCAATAAATTTTGCTCCTATGGCTTTACGTTTCTTTTCTGGGTCAGTAACTCCTTTGAGAACCGAGTAAAAATCTTCGCTTGCATCCACTCCTTTTACATTAAGTCCCATATCCTTATAAGACTCAAGTACAGAAGAAAATTCATTTTTTCTTAAAAGACCGTTGTTTACAAAAATACAATGCAAGTTTTTACCTATAGCTCTATGCAAAAGCACTGCTACAACAGAGGAATCCACTCCTCCACTCAATCCAAGCACAACCTTGTCTTCACCAAGATGTTTTTTCAAATTTTCTATTGTGCTTTCAACAAAGTTTTTTGGTGTCCAAGAACAATCACAACCGCATATCTTTTCAACAAAATTTTGCAATAAAACAAAACCATCCTCTGAGTGATATACCTCAGGATGAAATTGTAAAGCGTAAGTTTCTTCTCCCTCTATTTTATAACCAGCGTTTTTTACATTTTGAGTAGAGCAAATAACTTGAAAATCTTTTGGCAATTGCAAAATGGTATCTCCATGCGACATCCATACTTGCGAGTTAGGCTTTACTCCTTGCATAAGCAGGCATGCTTCATCTACAAAACTAAGATTAGCCCTTCCATATTCCCTTATTTTACTTTTTTCTACTATGCCCTTAGCACAATGCACCATATATTGCGCCCCGTAGCAAATCCCCAAAACTGGCATTTTGCCTCTAAACATATTTAAATCTATTTGTGGAGCATTCTTATCTGTTACTGAGTAAGGACTCCCCGAAAAAACCACTCCTTTTATTTCTGAAGTTATTTGAGGTATCTTGTTATAAGGATGTATTTCACAATATACGTTTGCCTCTCTTATCTTGCGGGCTATTAGTTGAGTGTATTGACTCCCATTATCTATAATAAGTATTGTTTGCATTGTGTATTTCTAAGATATTTTTTTATTCTTTAAAACTCTACAATAATAGATTGCAAAGTTACATTTTTTTTTTGACTCCTAAAAAATACATCGCTACTTTATTACTTAAAGGCTGACTTGATAAAAGGAATTGTGTTTTTTTTAATGGTTTTTCTTTATATAAAATAATTTTTGATTTAGTTTTGGTGTTATTATTTTTACTTCAATGTAAAAATGTTAACCGAAAGTTTTTTTTGCAACAATGGACGGAATAAGTTTTATTCTTTTTCCGTCCATCAATAAAAATACTTTTTTTATTACTCTTTGCTTTTTATAATAGGTTTGCCAATTTTTCGTCTCCAATGAAAATAGAATGACATAAAAAAACCAATCCACCAACACATAAAAAAATGCTTTATGCCCCAAATCTTTCCATGTTCCAAGAAAACAGCGACAAGGGAATTTCCAAATAAGCAAAATAAAGTAATAATTACAGACCAAAAAGTGAAATAGGCATAATCGTTGGTATTCAGATATTTAAAAAACCTTTTCCACATATCGCAATATTATTTTTATTTCAATTTTTCAACGCAGGCTTTTATTCTACGCATAGCCTCTTTTATGTTTTCGTCTGAGGTAGCATAAGACATACGGAAACACTCTGGAGAACCAAAAGCATCTCCTCCCACTGTTGCAACGTGTCCTTCTTCCAAAAGATACATAGCAAAATCAGTTGAGTTATTTATCTTTCTATCACCGAAAGATTTGCCGAAGAAATAAGAACACTTAGGGAAAAGATAAAAAGCTCCGTGTGGCTCATTTACCTCAAAACCTTTTATTTCTTTTGCCAAAGATACTATCAAATCTTTTCTTCTTTCAAAGGCTTTGCGCATTTGTTCTACACAATCTTGAGGAAGATTGTAGGCAGCTTCAGCCGCTTTTTGAGAAATAGAACATGGACCACTTGTATATTGTCCTTGCAATTTGTTACAAGCCTTTACTATTTCAACGGGAGCGGCAATAAAACCTATTCTCCATCCTGTCATAGCATAAGCTTTGCTTACTCCGTTTATTATTATACAACGCTCTTTCATATCTTTGCAACTTGCTAAAGAAACATGAGGAGTATTTGTATAGTTAAGATGTTCATATATCTCATCGCAAATAACATAAACTTGAGGGTGTTTTCTAAGCGCTACAGCCAAGTCTTCCATTTCCTCTTTGGTATAAACCGCACCCGTAGGGTTGGACGGAGAACAAAGAATCAACAATTTAGTCTTTTCAGTTATGGTTTCTTCTAATTGTTTGCCTGTTATTTTGAAATCTTGGTCTATTTTTGCCTCTACAAAAACAGGTTTGCCATCTGCCATAAGCACCATTTGAGGATAAGAAACCCAATAAGGAGCAGGAATTATTACCTCATCACCTTCGGAAATCATTGCCATAATAGTGTTGCAAACGCTTTGTTTTGCACCATTGGAAACAAGTATTTGCTCTGGAGTATAATCAAGGTTATTCTCTCTTTGTAGTTTATTAACTATGGCTTTTTTTAATTCTGCATAGCCCGGCACTGGAGAATAACGAGTATAATTGTCGTCTATGGCTTGTTTTGCTGCCTGCTTGATATGGTCAGGCGTATTAAAATCTGGCTCACCAACACTCATATTTATAATATCAACGCCTTGAGCTTTAAGTTCTGTGCTTCTTTGACTCATTGCCAAAGTTGCAGAAGGAGACAGTCTATTGATTCTGTCTGATAAAAGATTACTCATAATTTATTTTTATTTTAAAGATTATTAAACATGGGTAAAACCCTTATATTATTTATTCATTATTTCCGCAAACTCTTCATAAAAATAAGTAATAGACTCTATTCCATTAAAGAATTGTTGCAAAGGATAGTTTTCGTTTGGAGAATGTATAGCATCGCTTCCAAGTCCAAAGCCCATAAGAATAGATTTTATGCCCAAAATTCTTTCAAAGCCTGCCACAATAGGAATACTTCCTCCCGAACGAGTAGGTATAGGTTGTTTGCCATAAGTTTTTTGCATTGCTTTTTCTGCGGCTTTGTAGGCTGGTAAATCCAAAGGAGAAACATAAGCATAACCTCCGTGCAAAGGAGTTACCTCTACCTTAACACATTTTGGAGCAATACTTTCTATATGTTTTTTTACTCTTTCGGTTATTACATTAAAATCTTGGTCAGGTACCAAACGGAAAGATATTTTGGCATGAGCAGTAGAAGGTATTATAGTTTTTGCACCTTCGCCCGTGTATCCACCCCAAATACCGCAAATATCAAAAGAAGGACGTATTCCCGTGCGTTCTATGGTAGAGTAACCCTTTTCTCCGTGTAAGGAAGGAGAACCGGTTATTTCCAAATAAGATTTTTCATCAAAAGGAGCTCTTGCCATAAGTTCTCTTTCTTCTTTGGAAAGCTCTATAACCTCTTTATAAAAATCGGGAACAGTGCAACGATTGTCTTCATCTTGCAGTTGAGAAATTATTTTGCAAAGAATATTAATAGGGTTTGCCACAGCACCTCCGTAAATACCCGAATGCAAATCAGCCTTAGGTCCTGTAACTTTTACTTCTATGTACCCCAAACCTCTAAGTCCTGCTGTAATGGAAGGAGTGTCTTTGTTTATCATTGAGGTATCGCTGACAAGAATAACATCGGCTTTAAGCAATTCTTTGTTTCTTTCGCAAAAACCATATAAAGCACCTGAGCCAATCTCTTCCTCACCTTCAAGCATAAATTTTACATTACACTTCAATTTGCCACTTTTTACCATATATTCAAAGGCTTTGGCTTGCATAAATGATTGACCCTTGTCATCATCTGCTCCTCTTGCCCATATAATATCGTCCTTTACCACTGGTTCAAAAGGCTCTGTTCTCCACTCATCTATAGGGTCTACTGGCATAACATCATAATGACCATAAACCAAAACAGTAGGATATTCATTGTTTAAAAATTTTTCTCCATAAACAACCGGGTTTGTTTCTGTTGGCATTACTTCCGCTTTGTCTACTCCTGCCAACAAAAGCAATTCTTTCCAGCGTTCAGCACACTTTACCATATCTTCTTTATGCTCAGTTTGTGAAGATATTGATGGTATTCTAATAAGAGAAAACAATTCTTCTAAAAATCTATCTTTGTTTTCTTGGATATAACCCTTTATTTCCATGATATTTATTTGTTTTATATTTTTTTTATTCAATGTTATCAATCAAAAGCATCACTATCCGATTCCAAATCTTCCTCAAAATATTCGGGTGCTTGCAAATCCTCCTCACTTACAACGGGTGCGTTAACATAGTCTTGTATAATAACAGCGGTAGAGATTTGAGGTTTTATTTGAGTAAGCAACGCATAAGCATCCAAACGAGTATGAAAGTCCCCAATTTTAACATTAAAAAAGGGCTCATCAAAAACAACATACACCCTTTGAGAAGGAAAGATTTCCAAAAGTTGTTGCTTCAATTCAAAAGCTTTATCCTTTGCTTCATCGCCCGTAAATTTGGCTACTTTGATTCTATAACCTACAAAAGTCTTGGACATAGAATTATAAATAATATGCCGTTCCAAGATTGTTTGTAACCTGCCATCAGCAACAACCTCAACTTGAGCCATTAAATTACCTACACAAACAAAAACAACAACAAAACCTACTAATATATGACGTATATATTGCATTTTGAAATTTGTGTTTTACATACTGTAAGCTCCCATAAGTCTTGGTGAGATTGTCAATACAGGATAAGGAGAAAGATTTATCATCTGTTGAGCGTATGGTCCCAAAAAGAATAGATTTGACAATGTTTTTTCCTGTTCGGTCATAATAACGACTATATCCGCATTAACCTCTTTAGCATAATCCAAAGTGGCAAGAGTAACATTATCTGATTCTCTCATTTCTGTGGTATATTTCAAACCTCGTTTTTTCAAAAATTCTCCCACGTTCTCCACATACTTATAAACCAAATCTGTTAGAGGCTTGTTGTTTCTGTGGGAAAGAAGACCTAATATTCTGATAGTAGACTCGGGAAACATTCTTGCAAAATCTACAGTCCAAGGCACTTTTTGTCTTGTTTCCTCTGTAGAATCTATAGGTAAAATAATATTTTCCAAAGGTTTATTGAAGTCAAAATTTTCTCTTACGCTAAGTACTGGTACAGAAGAGTCATTAATTGTCTTAAAAGTATTGGCCCCCGCAAATCTTTCATCATACCCGCTGTTTCCATTAGTACCCAAAACAACAAGATAAGGCTTGGTTTGATTTATGAATTTTACCAAAACATTATGAACTCTTTTACCCTTTGTTATTTCGTATGAAATAGTACTCTGCTTTAAGGCTTTGCCAAAAGAGACACAAAAATCTTTTAATATTCCCTCTGCTTCTTCGCGGTCTTTTTCTATGGTCTCTACCCAAATCATTTTTATATTTGAATTTGTCCTATTTGCAATATCTACCGCTAATCTCAACGCCACAATGGAAGCATTTGAAAAGTCTACACACACTAAAATCTCTCTATTCATAATCGTATATGTTTTTATAGTTAGAATACAATTTGTTTTGTGCAAAGGTAATAATTTTTTTTGAAAAATATCATTTCTACTATTTTTATTTGGTTTTACATAAGTTATTTAAGATTAAAATGAGTTAGCTACAGACACTTAATCTTTACGCTAACTCGGTGTAAGGATTTGATAAAAAAAAAAGTAACGGCTATGCCCTTATAAAACACCCTGCGGGTGCAGGCACAGCCTGTTTTATATGGGCAAAGCCTTTACAAACAATTTTTAATGGCTATGCCCCTATAAGACACCCTGCGGGTGCAGGCTGTGCCTGTAATCTATAAAAAACGAGGTCAAAAAAAATTTCAGGAAATCGCGTAAATACCTATTTAAAAGCAAAAAATAAGGGTGCTACTACTGATTATCAATGAGTTAACCTTTTTCGAAGGGTCAAAATTGGGCATTTTTCTTGAAAATCAGCGTTTTCGAAGGGTTTTTTGAAGAAAAATTTTTCAAAATTGGGATTTTACAAAAATGAATCTTCGTTTTATTTCGACGAATCTTCGTTTCGAGAAATCGAAACGAAGATTCGTTATCGTTGATTATCAAGTAGTTATAAGGCTAAAAAATGGAAATTTTGTGGTAGGTATCTTTTTCTCTTACAAAGTTACGAACATTTTTTGACCTGACCAAACGCGTGCACACTTTTTATTTGTAACTAATTGATAATCAGTAAACCGATTTTTGAGTTTTCCTTATAGTTTTTTTTGTTTTTATAGGGTTAGTCCATAATAAATCATAACTGTCTCTGCTAATCAAAAAAAACAAAATAAATTTGTATCTTTGCAAGTTGTAAAAAAAATAATAAAGGAAATTAGTATTATGAAAAGAGTAATTTTTTATTTGTCTTTGATTTTTGTTACACTGTTGCTTGCTGCTTGTGGCAACAATGAGGTATATCAGGATAGAGTAACGTTTGAAAATAATACATGGAATCGTTTGGAGGACAATAAAACCATAACATTTAAAAACATAGAAATAAAGGACACCTCTTCTTTGTACGATATTTATGTAACAATTAGGCACACTCCTTATATTAATGATGGAAAAGTAAAATTCTTAATGAAAGTTATATATCCGAGTGGTATAGTAAGAGAAAGTATTTACAACATAGGTTTGAAAAGTGTTGATAACAAAAAATGGAAAGGTGATGCTTTGGGAGATTTGATAGATGTTGAAGAAAGGTGTAGAGCTTTTGTTTCTTTGCCAGAAAAAGGCAACTATACTATAACTCTTACCAACCTTGGTACATATGTAAAAACCGTAGGTATTATGGATATGGGAGTTATGATAAAAAAATCTAATATGAAAGAATACAAAAATAATAATGACTAATGTGTGATAATTCTTCATACAAAGTATTAGAAAACAACCCTTATAAAGAACATATACTTGCTATTCTAAAAGCCCTTGTTTCTACTCCGGGTGTTTATCAGTATTTTGATAAACAAGGCAAAGTTATTTATGTAGGCAAAGCAAAAAACCTAAAAAACAGAGTACTCTCTTACTTCCGTAACGATGTAAAACATAGTCTTAAAACACAAGTACTTGTACGCAAAATTGCTGATATAAAATTTATTCATGTAGCCTCTGAAACCGAAGCACTTCTTATGGAAAATAACCTTATAAAGAAGTATAAACCACGCTACAACATAATGTTAAAGGACGATAAAACATACCCTTGGATACGTATAACAAACGAAGAATACCCACGAATTTATACAACCCGAAATGTTATCAAAGACGGCTCTCAGTACTATGGACCTTACCCAAGCAGTAGAGTACTTAAAGAACTTATGGAATTGATTCGCTCTTTGTTTTCTTATCGTACTTGTTCGCTCGCTTTGACAGAGGGGGGAGTATTAAAAGGCAAATTCAAAGCCTGTCTCAATGCACAGATAGGACTTTGCGATAAACCTTGCACAGGAGAGCAGTCAATCGTAGAGTATCATAAAGTTATAAATGGAGTGCGTCAAATAATAAAAGGCAATTTTTCCTCCTATCTTTCTGAAATGAAATTGCAAATGATGTCTTTTGCTGATAGGCTTCAATTTGAAAAAGCACAAAGGGTAAAAGAACGTATAACTCTTTTGGAAAACTATACTGCAAAGACCTCAATAGTTTCTTCTATTATGCATGATTTGGAAGTTTATGCCTACATGGATGATGAGGAAAAAATATATATGAATATGACGCGCGTAGTTGAGGGTAAAATAAATATGTCTTTTTCTTTGGAAGTGGAGAAAAAACTTGATATGTCGGCAAAAGAAGTCTTTACTTCTGCTATAGTGCAGAATAGACTTCGTTTGCAATGGCAAGCCAAAGAGATAATTGTACCGGAGGTTTTGGACTTACCACAAGAATATGTAACGCAAAATGTACCCACTTTTGGAGAAAGAAAAAAACTTTTGGATTTTGCTTTTCATAATGCTTTGTTTTATAGAAATCAAAAGATAAAAAACTCAAAGATACTTGACCCTGATAGATGGAAAAATAGGGTTGTTATGGAAATGCAAAGAGATTTGCAATTAACAACTCCTCCTCATCATATAGAATGTTTTGATAATTCCAATATACAAGGGACCAACCCCGTGGCGAGTTGTGTGGTTTTTAGGGAGGGAAAACCTTCAAATAAAGAATACAGACATTTTAATGTAAAGACGGTAGTTGGACCCGATGATTTTGCCTCTATGAGAGAGATAGTTTATAGACGTTATTCTCGCTTGGAAAAAGAAAATAAAGAATTGCCCGACCTTATAGTAATAGATGGAGGAAAGGGACAGTTGTCTTCAGCTGTAGAGGCTTTGAAAAAAGCGGGGGTATATGAAAAAGTAACTGTTATAGGGTTGGCAAAACGTTTGGAAGAAATATACAAACCCGATGACCCCTCACCTATTTGCTTAGACAAAAGAAGCCATACTTTGCAAATTATTCAACACATAAGGGATGAGGCTCATAGATTTGGTATTACTTTTCACAGAGATAAAAGAAGTAAAGCTACTTTTCGCACCCAACTAACTGATATAAACGGAATAGGAGAAAAAACAGCGGTAGACTTACTTTTGAAATACTCTTCTGTTGAAAAAATAAAAAATGCCACATTGCAAAGCCTTATAGACTGTGTTGGAAAAGCAAAAGCCGATAAGATATATAAGTTTTTTCATCAGCCAGAATAATAAAACGATGAGGTTTTAGAGTTTTTATAATCAAGTATTTTATATGAGAATTATTTATTGCAAAGCATTTTTTTTTGAAAACAAAGTTAGCATTAGAAAAAAAAATTTTATATTTGCAATTTCTAAAGTGTATAGAAATGAGAAAGAAATATATTGCATTTTTTATTTTTTTATGTTGCGTTTTTGTCTTTGCAAACGCACAGCGATATAATAGAAATGCCATCAAAAAAGCAGATAACAGACAGCAAATTCGTATAGGTCTTAGAACGGGATTGAATTTGAGTGATTTGACTTCGGCTGATGGTTTGGATATTTGGAATGGACTTGCTTATTACAATGACAAAGGAGAATATATCGGACTGACAGATACTAAACCTTTTAAGATAGGTTTTAACTTTGGACTTACCGCTCAAGGCAATTTGTCGGGTAATTGGTGGTGGCAAACAGGCTTATCTTTTACTCAAAAGGGGTATAAACTAAATACTCAAAATCTTGAAATAAGTGCTACGGCAGGTTATATGCAGATACCTTTTGAAATTATGTATAAATTTCCTGTTAAAAATGCTAATTTTCTTGTTTCTGCTGGTGTTTTTGCTGGCATAGGGGTGGCTGGTTTTACCAATTTTGAAGACCACTATGGCGAAGAGCGTTCTCCAAGATTAAATCACGAATTTCGCCCCGACCCTGTTATTACGGGGGTTGAGGAAAGTACTAATTTGATAGGTTGTGATATTACTGTACATGGAGCCAACGACTATTGGAAAGATAAGGACGATACTTTTGCCTCTGATGGAACATGGATATTTGACGGTGGTTTTCAATTAGGAGTGGGTATAGAGTGGTGGAGACTGCAATTGATGCTTACTTATCAATATTCTCTGACTCCTTTGTATGACTATGATTATGATTATTCTTATAGATACAAACCAAGAAACTTAGATTATAAGAATTCTTTTGAGTTTTTTAATATTAAGAATATAACCTCTCCAAGACAACAAATGATTTCTATAACTTTATCTTACTTTTTTGATAATTGGAACCATGGTATAAAACTATAATGAAAGGAAAAACGCTCATATTATTATTTGCTTTTATGTTTGCCTTATCGCAAGCCCACTGTCAAAACTTAGCAGATAGCAATAGTTTTGAGAAAAAGGACTTTATGCAGTTTCGTACCTCTGCTTTTTGGAGCAAAGATTTTTATGGGAATGATTTTTTTGCTACAAGCTATGGTTTTGATTTTGCAAGAAAGATAAACAATAAAACAACACTATTTGTTGGTATAGATATGTTAAACGACCACACTAAATACAGAGACCTTGCACCTCGTAGAAGCAAGACAGGTGTGGAGGCTCAAATAGGGCTAACACACAAATTTAATGATAGACTTTTTGTTAGTGGTTCTGTTTTTTACAATAGTTTTTACAATAGCGTAGGAGCCGATTTAGACGTAACTTATAAGTTTAGCGATGATGCTTTTTTTAATTTCTATGCTTCATTTTCCCATATAGACGCTTGGCATCCTTATAACTTTTAAAACAAAAACAGTTTGTAAGCAATCTTTTTCCTCTATTCTTTTGTACAAAACAAGTTAACCCATTGTCAATCGCTTATCGTTGTCCTATGAGACAACGAGCGTTTTACAGCGATAAAGCAAACTATTGAAGATTATTACTCTCATTGTTTTATTTAACAATATAACTACTTATCACTCTGCCATTTTTATAAAACAAAGTTTGATTTCCTTTATGAGAAATACTATCCACTGGATTGGGATTATCTTTAGTTCGCATTTGCTCTATATGTAATTCATCTCTTAATTTTTGTTGCTTTTTATTGTCAAGATGATTAAAAATAGTAGTCGTAGTGGCACCAGTTACAAGAATACAAGTTGTTGCTATTCCTAATAACTCTTTCATTGTGAACATCCTATTCTTCATAACCAAACAATTATTTGACACCAGTTATATTTTCAATATCAAAATAAGGAATACTATAAGCCGTTATTTGTTCGCCAACCAAAGAATAGATAGAAGACTTTTTACCTCTAAGCTGCTCTGGTATAATATTCTGATATTTCACAGATACAGAATCAATAATAAATTTTCTTTCATTAATCGTTGCTTCAAATGGCAAAGGGTCATAAGTTACTTCTACCTCATAACCTATCAAATATCTATGTGATTCATCTAAAATTTCTTTAACTTTAACTTTTTCTTCTGAATGTACTTCGTCATAAAAGTTTTTCGCCATCATAATATATGATATTGCATCAAATAGATACTTAGCTATTTTTCCCACCAACCTCCAAGGAATATAATTGACAACAACTTCTTCTTTATCATTATCAATGTCTATGATACTAATATCATCATTTGTAAAGCTAAAAACTTCTTTTCCTTCAAGTTGACCAAGTATAGAAAAATTATTTGGTAAAAGAGATGCATTAAGACCAAAGAAAACACTATCTATATCTTTATTGTAGACTTTTGTTCCCTCTGCAAAAGTAACAATTTGTCCAATAGAATTTTGCCATAAAGAAGCGTTGCGTATACTTGCATTGGCACTTGAGATTTGAGGCATATTAGAATAATAAATATTATACTCTTTATATCCTCTTGTATTTATAACCACACCATCCAGTCCCGAATCTGTAATATTCTCAACTCTCAATTTACTGTCTACTATAGACAACTTTGCCTCGCCCATTGGAAATACTTGAAAACCTTTAAATTCCATTATATTTTATTTAGATGATTAAACTCTTAAATTTATAATAAACTAATACTTTTTCGTCAAAAACTACACCAAAAACATCTAATTTTCACTAAAATATAATGTCCTTTATGCTAAGTTATTGTTACTTAAGCTTATAGTTGAAGTTTATTTTTGTATTCCAAAAATGTTTGATGTTTCTTGTCTTTTTCAGAAAGAATTATATCCTTCTCAGGTAAATGCCAATCTATATTCAAAGTTTTATCATTCCATATAATAGCGTCCTCATGTTCTTTGGAATAGAAAGCATCGCACTTGTATTGAAAAATAACTTCCTTGCTTAAAACCACAAAACCATGAGCGAAACCTTTGGGTATAAAGAATTGAAGTTTGTTATCTTCGTTTAATATTACGGAATAGTGTTGTCCAAAAGTTTTAGAATCTTTTCTCAAATCTACAGCAACATCCAAAACTTCGCCTTTTATTACTCTCACCAACTTACTTTGAGCATACTCTCCCGTTTGCAAGTGCAACCCTCTCAAAACACCATAACAAGACTTGCTTTCATTATCTTGTACAAAGTTAATTTCTCCGACTTCTTTGTTAAAATTCCTCAAAGAATAGGATTCAAAAAAATAACCTCTTTCATCTTTGAATATGGTTGGTTCTATAATTACAAGTCCTTCAATATCTGTTCTTTTAATATTCATTGTCTTTATTTGTTTGAATTACGTTGTTAATTTTTTCTACAATTTTTTCCTTATTAAACCGTGTTTCTTTCAATTTTGAGGCATTAAGAGCAACTTGCTCTTTATTTTTTTCTGTAAAGATTAGCATTTGTTCAAACCCTCTTGCAATATCGTCTATATCGGAAGGTTTGGCACAAAGACCTATATTGTTTTCCTCTATTATATTTTTGCAGGCTCCGTTGAGTACTCCAAAGATTGGCTTGCCTACAGAAAGATATGATTGAAGTTTGAGTGGTTCTGTTTTTTCTATTTCTTTGTTATCCAAAAGAGGCAATACAAAAACATCGCTATGATGTAGTAAATCATCTACTTGATTGTATGCTATACGTCTATGAAGAAATACGTTTTGCAAGTTGTTTTTCTCTATATATTTTTGAACAATCTCATACATTGAACCGTTACCTATAATATTAAGTACGCAATTTTTTAAGTTTGCTTTTTGGAAACCTTTTACAACATTTAGAATATTTTGATACAAAGATATGTTTCCTGCAAAAGTAAAGTTAAATTTAGTTGGGTCAAGTTTTAATTCACTTATAGCAAAGTCCACAGGTTGCAACCAATTGGGAGCATAATGTATGGTTTTGTTAGGAACATATTTTTGTATAGAAGAAACAAAACCTGAAGAGGAAACAATGATATGGTCAAACTTCCTATAAACATAACCTACAAAACGCTCAAAGAAAAATTTTGTAAAAATATTTCTTGGCACCCCATACATATAAACAACATCAGGCCAAATATCAAAAGTCCAAATAGCCAAAGGTTTATTAAATTTTTTAGCCATACGTATGGCAGGCAAAGCAACGGTAAGAGGTCCTGTTTGAGACACAAAAATCAAATCATAATCTCCTGCAATATTTTTGCCTACGCGAGTCGCTCCTTTTATATATAGAAAATAGTTGCGAAGTTTTTTGTATACGCTTGTTTTATAACCTTCAATAAATGGAAAACGAAATATTTTACTACCCTCCCAGTCTTCTATTCTATAATTCTTATTGGTATAACCGGGATAAATATAACTTTCAGGATAAGAAGGATATTGACTAATAATATCTACTGTCCAACCTTGTTTTTTCCATTCTTTAACAAGGTCGTTTATAAGAAAATTTTCAGGGTAAAAAACCTCTGATACTACGAGTATTTTCATAAGTTTAGTAGATAAATTTAACCTTAAAAACGCAATTTTCCTTTGTTTATTATATAGTTTGCAAGTCTTATTTCTTTGCAAATAAATGGATGGAGGGTATTTGTACAATTTTTTTATTCAATGTGCGTTATATATACTTTGAAAATAAAGAGTTTTTTATGAAAAGAATATTTATCATAGCGTTAGCAATAATAAGTTTTTTAACCATTTCTTGTACAGAAAAGAAAACAAAGGTTGTTGATATGGCAAACAGACAATTGTCCATAAAAGAGGAACCTAAAGCCGTGTGTTTAATTCCTGGGCTTTTGGAATGGATGAATAAATTGTCTTTGCAAGATAACCTTGTTGCCATAGGTAAAGATTGCATAGAAGTATCTCCAAAATCAAATTTGCCAGTTGTGGGAAGTGTATTTGATTTGGATACTAACTCAATAAAACAATTACAGCCCGATGTTATTCTTACTCCTACTAGTATAAGCAAATATACTTTGGAGTGGTTAATAGATAATAAATACAACGTAGTGCTTTTTACCACTCCTACAAAAATGGACGATGTTTATAGAGCAGTAGGTTTGTTGGGAAGTATCTTTGATAAAAAAGACGAAGCCAACAAGTTAATTACTCAATACAAAGATGAGGTAAGCAAAATAGGAGAAAAAAATAAGAACAAAAAGGCAAGAGGTTATTTTTCTATTCGTTTCAATGATAAAATGGGAGAAGATATGGTAGCCTCAGGCAATATGCTAATAGGTGATTTGTTGGAGCTTGCGGGTATAACCAATTTAGCAAAAGACAAGAGCAATAACATTTATCACAGAGATGATATTGTAAAAGATAACCCTGATTATGTTTTCTTAGATGTAAGAGATAAAGAAGCCTATGCAAATAAAGAACCTTATAAATATTTATCTGCTGTTCAAAATAACAAACTTATAGGTATAGATAGCAAATTATTGACAGCCTATACCCCTAAATATTTAGAGGCTATAAAAATAATGGCAGATGCTGTGGAGTAAATCTATATTACTGCAGTTGCATTAAGTAGCATATCTGTTGCAGATGAAAAAACTTTTTTTGCTTTTACTTGTGCAAATGCTTTGTTTTGTTGCCTTTGGACAGATAGAAAATTTGGACAACATATTGGAAAACGAAGATTTGACAGAAGAAAGCAAACAAGAAATTTTGCAACAATTAGAAGAGAGTCAAAACCTAAAATTCAACATCAATACTATTACAGAGGAACAAATGTTGCTTTTGGGATTGAATAGTTTTCAAATATTTTCTCTTCAAAACTACATAAGACAAAGCGGTCAATTGTTTTCTTTAAATGAATTGCAATTTATTTATGGTTTTGACAACAAAACCATAAACAAAATCTCACCTTATTTATATGTGGAAAACGTTAAATATAAGCACAGCCTAAGTTTGGACTCCATATTATACAAAGGCAAGCACACAATAAGATTTCAATACAAAGAAACCCTGCACAAACCATATGGTTACATAAGACAAGACGGTAAGGGATACTTGGGTGAAAAATTTTCCTCTTCGTTTAGATACACTTTTAAGTATTATGATAGGTTAGAGTTTTCTTTTGTCGGTGATAAGGATGCGGGAGAACCTATACGTTACAAGGATAAAAATTTTGGTTATGACCATTATAACATATCTTTTTCTCTTTATGATTTAAATAAACATATTAAACAAATAACCATAGGCGATTATCGTATTTCATTGGGAGAGGGCTTGGTGATAAAGCAAAATTTTGATGTGGGTTATTTTTCCTATTATGGAATAAAAAAAAGTACGGGTAAAATATCACCATTTCGTTCTACAAGTGAATATAATTACAACAGAGGTTTGGCTCTAAAAATGAATGTCAAACATTTTGATGTATTCCTATTTGCATCTTATAATCCTTTAGATTTTAATGGTAGTAGTATACAGCAAACAAGTTATCACCGCACTCAAAAAGAGTTGGAAAACAAAAACTCCTTGCATCAAACCATGATAGGTACAAGCCTACAATATGTTTATAAAGGTTTACAATTGGGCGGAAGTTTTTTGAAATATCATTTCTCGGACTCCATTGCTCCAAACATAAAATCTTACCCTTATCAAAAATATTATTTCAATGGAAAGGACAATTGTGTTGCAGGCTTTAATGGTTCTTATGGTATAAAGAAATTTATTTTGTTTTTTGAAGGGGCAATGAGTCAAAACACAGCCAAAGCATACGTCATAGGTTTGCAATATAATCCTGCATGGAAAACAACTTTAAGCCTTTCTTATAGAGATTATGATAAAAAATTTCAGAACTTTTATGCTAATGCCATAGGCGTGCATTCTTTGAATAATAATGAAAGAGGAGTTTATGCTGATTTCTCTCATTATATTAATAAATATTTCTCTTACTATATAGGAGGAGATTTCTTCTATTTTCCTTTTATGAGTTATAGAGCAAGCAAAGATGTTAAAGGACAAAAACTAAAAATACAACTAAATTATCAACCACATAAACAACACTCTTTCTTGTTTTATTGCAGATATTCCAACCGCTACTATGACTATAAAAACAAAGATAAAACCCAAACTCCTTTTGCTAATACTATAATACAAAATCATTTACAATATAGATTTTCTTTGCAGGAGAAGTTTTCTTTAACTATTCGTGGTGGTCTTTCTCGTTCTCTAACTCATGAGAGTAAAGAAAATAATGGAAAGTTTATTTTTGCGGAAACTATGTACAGGGGGTTTGAAAAACTAACTTTTCGCTTGAGATACACATTGTTTAATACTTCTGATTATGACAATAGATTTTATGTATATGAGTATTCTTTGCCTTTATCTTATTCTTCTTCTGTTCTAAATGGCAAGGGACAAAGTTTGTATGCTCTTTTGTCCTATCATATAAATAAATATTGGCAATTGTATTTAAAATATTCTCTTGTAAGATATTCTAATAAAGATGAGATATCAAGCGGTAATGATAAAATATTTGCAAATAACAATCAATTTATATCTGGCCAAGTTGTTCTTAAATTTTAATAACCAAACCTCCATTTACTACATAATTGCTTTACCATATCATAATATTAGATAACTTATTACAATATACAGCAATAACCAAGTTGGCAGGCTTTTGGAAAAGCCTGCCAACTTGGTTAAAAAATTTGTTAAAAATTCCTTAATGTTTAATTCATAAAGGTATAGTTTGTTATTTTACACTCTCTTTATTATGTCGTTACTCTTTTCTATTTTGAGAGTGGTTTTATTCTTGTGAGGTTTTTGTGTTGCGTTTTAGTTGGTAGGCAACACAACCTCCTGCCAAACATAACAATAAACCTGTCGCTGTACCTATTGGACCGTCCTCACGGTTTATTGAATATTGGTTTCTATTATCACTGCTCGGCGTTACGCCCGGTGTTGGTGGTTGCGCGTTGCTAATGCCAGCAAATGCCATAAAACACATTACTATTATTATTCTCTTTATATTCTTCATCTTTTTATACTTCTTTTATCTTGTTTTTTTACTCTTTTTTGTATGTTCTTTTCTTACAAGTTAGCTTAGGTTAGCATAGACGCTTAAGCGTATTACAAAGTTTAACAGCTTTGCCTTATGCTAACCTATCATAACTCATGCTAACTCATAATAACTTATTACAATCTATTTTATTACTATTTTTTGAGTTTTGCTTCCGTTGTTGGCTGTTGTTTTTACTATATAGGCTCCTTTGGTGGAGATAGTAAAATTGTACTCTTGTCCG
>CAZVEO010000024.1:0-26464 GCA_964626385.1 uncultured Bacteroidaceae bacterium | reverse complement strand
AAAATGCCCAATTTTGACCCTTCGAAAAAGGTTAACTCACTGATAATCAATAGTAGCACCCTTATTTTTGACTTTTAAATGGGTATTTACGCGATTTCCCGAAAATTTTTTTTGAGGGGTGTTTTTTTGATAGGTTATGATATGTTAGCATGGGTTGTAATAGGTTGAGATAAGGGCAGAGCCGTTACTTCTGTCATCAATTTCTTACACCGAGTTAGCGTTAATTAACAGAACCTTTTCAACTTCCTTATTAGAACTAATGTTAACTTATTACAAATCTGTTTTAGTTTAGGTGATAGGTTATTAGTGATTCTAATGGGGCTTTTATAACATTGCCTATGCTTACTCCATAGTGATGAGCAACCTCTTTTAAAACCTCTTTTGCATAATAACCAACACTTCCTACTACATTTATAGGATATTTTTTATAATCAGCGTATTGAGTTACTTGCATAAGAAAAAAATTATGAAATGCCTCTGCTACTATATTGCGACAATATTCGTCTTGTTGTCTTGTTATTGCAAATTGAGCAAAAGAAGCAAGGTAGAAATTAGGTTTTTCTCCTTGATAGAGTTGAGTGAGAAAGTCTGCTTCTTCTCCGGGATATTTTTGAGAGAATTGTTGATTAATATGTTTTGGCATTTGTTTTCTTAAATAATTTCTTAAAACTATTTTGCCAATATTAGTACCCGCTCCCTCATCACAAAGCACATAACCTAAGGCAGGAATATTTTCTGTTATCTTTTCTCCATCAAACAAACAAGAGTTTGACCCGGTTCCCAATATGGCTACCAGTCCAACCCTTTTGCCACAAGTGGCACGTGCTGCACCCAACAAATCATCCTCTATATGTATTTCTGAATTTGGAATATATTGCTTAAATAAATCTTGCATCAATGTTTTTTTCTGCAAAGTGGAACAACCAGAACCATAAAAAAACATTTGTATATCATCTTTACTCAAAAGACGTGGTAATATATTGTTTTTTATTTCCTTATTAATAGTTTGTTGGGATACATTGTAGGGATTAAGTCCCATAGTTTGAAAATAAGTCTTCTCTCCATTTTCATCTATCAAACACCAATCTATTTTTGTAGAACCACTATCTGCTATTAGTAACATTGTTTTTTTTGTATTTATAATTTGTTTTATTTCAACATCTTTAAGGATTTATATAATCTATCAATAAAAGTGTCTATTTCTTCTATCGTGTTGTAAAAAGCAAAAGATATTCTATCTGTTCCTTCTATGTTGAAGTGTTGCATAACAGGTTCAGCACAATGATGCCCTGTTCTTATTGCAACTCCTTGCATATCAAGTATTGTACCCAAATCTAAGTGATGTACACCCTCTACAAGAAAAGAAATACAAGAGGCTTTGTGTTTAGAGGTTCCGAAAATATGCATTCCTTCTATTTCTTGTAATTTGTCAGTTGCATATTGCAAAAGTGTGTTTTCGTAGTTTTCTATATTTTTTATTCCTATCTGTTGTACATATTGCAAAGCAACGCCCAAACCTATGGCATCGGCAACCGAAGGAGTACCTGCTTCAAATCTAAAGGGCAAATCATTGAAAACTGTTCTTTGCATAGAAACCTCTTTTATCATTTCACCTCCACCTTGGAAAGGAAACATTTTTTCTAAGTATGTTTTTTTACCATAAAGTACTCCTATACCCATAGGGGCATAAACCTTATGACCAGAAAAACAATAGAAATCAGCATTCATATTCTGTACATCTATAAGAGAATGTGCTATACTTTGCGCTCCATCCACTATAACAATGGTATTATTTTGGTGAGCAAGGTCAATTATTTCTTTTATAGGGTTTATTGTTCCTAATGTATTAGAAATATGGGCTAAAGAGAGTATTTTCGTTTTTTTTGTAAGGAGTTTTTTAAAGACTTCTATATCCAACTCTCCTTTATCTGTAAGTGGAATGTATTTTAAAGTAAAATGATATTTATCTCTTGCTATATGCCAAGGGACTATGTTAGAATGATGCTCCATTTCTGTAATTATAACTTCATCATTCTCAGATAGACCTCCACTTTCATATAAAGGAAAAGAATAGCAAAGACTATTTGCTAAAAGATTTATACTTTCTGTTGTACCACGGGTAAAGATAATGTTTTCTTTGCTTGGTGAATTAATAAAGTCGCCTACTCTTTGTCTTGCAAGTTCAAACTCTTCTGTTGCTTTTTCGCTTAACCAATGCACACCTCTGTGAACGTTGGCATTTATGTGTGAATAATAATCAGTTAAAGCCTTTATTACACACTGTGGTTTTTGAGTAGTAGCGGCATTGTCAAAATAAATCAAATCTTGGCTTACCCTAACTTTTTCTTTTAATATTGGAAAATCTTGTCTTATGGTTTTAATGTCAAGCATTTAGATACATCCTCCACTTTACATACATAACAACAAAAAAGATAAGCAACAACAACAAAAAAACATAAAAAATGATACTGCCTTTCTTAGAAAGATGAATATAATCTTTATCTTTTTTTGTCTTATTTTTTAGCCCCTTTGAAAGATAAAAAACGAGAAAAACTATTAAGGCGACTAATAGTACGCTTACTGCTATGGTTTGAATGTTAAACATATCTTTATAACAATACAAATTTAGGAATCTCTGCTATTTCCTTAACATAGTGAAAATTTAAACCTTCCAAATAAACAGCATTTATATCCTCAATATCTCGACAATTCTTTTTGGAAAGTATGATATCTGTTATTTTAGCTCTTTTGGCAGCAAGAATTTTTTCTTTTATACCTCCTACCGGAAGAACAATTCCTCTTAAAGTTATTTCTCCTGTCATAGCAAAATTATGCCTAACTTTTCTGCCTGTAAAAGCCGATAACATAGCCGTAAACATAGTAATACCTGCAGAAGGTCCATCCTTTGGAGTTGCTCCCTCGGGACAATGTACATTTAAATCTCTGTCCTCAAAAATACTTTCATCCAAATCCCACAATTTAGCATTACTTTTTAAGTATTCAAAAGCCAAAGAAGCAGATTCTTTCATTACATTTCCTAAATTACCGGTTAGGTTGATATTTCCTTTGCCTTTAGAAGTAGAAGCCTCTACAAAAAGAATTTCACCGCCAACCTCTGTCCAAGCCAAACCAGTAACAACACCAACACTATCTTCCTCCATTCTCAACTCGTGGTAGGCTGTTGGAAGCCCAAGTATTTTTTGCAAATCTTTTTCTTGTATAGCCTTTTTATATTCTTTTTCTTCTGCTATTTCTACAACTCTATGCCTTGCTATTTTTGACAAAACTTTATCTAATCTTCTTACACCCGATTCTCTTGTATAATTATTGATAAGATAAGAAATCAATTTATCAGAGATAGATATTTGTTTTTTTTGCAAGCCATTTGCTTTAAGATTGTTAGGAATAAGATGTTGCTTAGCTATTTGTAATTTTTCTTCTTCTATATAGCCCGAAATATTTATTATCTCCATTCTATCTATAAGAGCAGGATGCACATTGGAAAGAGAGTTTGCAGTAGCAATAAACATTATTTTTGATAGGTCGTAATCTATGTCCAAATAATTGTCGTGAAAAGCAGTGTTTTGCTCTGGGTCGAGTACTTCAAGCATAGCAGCAGCAGGGTCGCCGTTTATACTCATACCTGTTATTTTATCAATTTCGTCTAAAACAAAAACAGGATTTGAATACTTTACTTTGGACAAAGATTTTAGTATTCTACCCGGCATTGCACCTATATAAGTACGTCTATGTCCTCTTATTTCACTCTCATCATTTACACCTCCAAGTGCTATTCTTATATACTCTCTATTCATAGCGTTAGCGATACTTCTACCCAAAGAGGTTTTGCCTACTCCTGGAGGACCTACCAAACAAAGAATAGGAGAGGAGATGTTTTTATTAAGTTTCAAAACAGCAAGGTATTCTATTATTCTTTCCTTTACTTTCTCCAAACCATAATGGTCTTTGTCCAAAGATTTTCGTGCTTGCTCTATACTATAATCATCTTCTTTTATATTATTCCAAGGTAAGTCCAAAATAAAAGTAAGGTAATTTAACTCATTAGAATAATCTGGTGACGAAGGGTGAATGGTTGACAATTTTTTCAACTCTTTGTCAAATATCTCCTGTATTTGTTTTGACCAAATTTTTGTTTTAGCCTTTTCTTTTAACTCATTTACAGCCTGCTCTACGGGAGAACCACCCAGTTCCTCTTGTATGGTTTTGAGTTGTTGATTAAGATAATATTCCCTTTGTTGCTTATCCATTTCAGAGGAGGCTTTCTTTTGAATCTGAAGTTTGAGTTCAGCCTCCTTTATTTCCGTGCTAAGATAAGCCATAACCTTTTCCATACGCAAAGAAAAGTCGTTTATTTCCAAAAGTTCTTGCTTATCTTGGATACTAATGTTTAATTGTGAGGCAACAAAGTTAAGCAAATAGTAGGCATCTTTTATGTTTTTTGGTCCCATCAAAGCATTTGGCGGAATATTTGGAGTAAGACGCAACAATTTCAAGTACATATCTTTAAGAGTAGAGGTCATAATTTTAGCATCCTCTGATACATTCTTGCAACCATCAGCATATTTTTCACATTTACCCTTCCAATAAGGCTCTGCGTTGGTAAATTCCAATAGTTTTAACCTATCCAAACCTTGTAAAACGACCATAATACTATCGTCAGGCATTGTTATAGTTTCCAATACCTTAGCAAAAGTACCTATAACAAACATATCTTCTTGCTTAGGCTCATCACTATCATCTTTCTGAGAAATAACAGCAATAACTTCCTTACTCTTATAAGCATCCTTTATTAGTTGTATGCTCTTAGTTCTGCCTGCTGCTATAGGCATAAGAATATTAGGAAAAAAAACATTACCTCGCAAGGGCAATACAGCAACCTGTTCTGGTATTGGAGTTTCTGCATTTTCTTTTACAAACTCATCAACATCTCCTGAAACAATAGGAATTATTTCTGCGTTTTCCTTATTTACCAATTTTAATATACTTGTTAGCTTTTTACTCTTTTCCGACATAAAATCCCTACTATACGTTTTACTTATCTCAAATCAAGCAACGGATTAACTCAATCTTTTGTTTTTTGTAACCTCTTTGTAAATATAGCGAAGAATATCTTTATCCTCGTTAGACATTTCTATATTACGTCTTTTTTGTACAATTTCTGCTACTTCTATAGCCTTTTCTATATCATAGACTCTTATACCTCCGACATTGCTTCCCCAAGAAAAAGAATGTACAAAGTTTCTTTGATAGCCTGCACCAAATATATTGCAATTCACACCTACAACCGTACCTGTGTTAAACATGGTATTAATTCCACATTTAGAATAATCTGCCATAATAGTGCCACAAAAAATAGTTCCAGTAGAAACAAAAGTATTTTTGTCTATTGACCAAAGTCTGACATCTTCATAGGTATTTTTTAAATTTGAAGCATTGGAATCGGCTCCTATATTACACCATTCCCCTATTACGCTATTACCAAAGAAACCATCGTGAGCCTTGTTAGAGTAACCAAACATTACCACGTTTTCCAATTCGCCACCCACTTTACAATAAGGACCAATTGTAGTGGCTCCATATATCTTGGCAGAAAGTTTGACAACAGCATTTTCCAACATAGCAAAAGGTCCTCTGATAACGGCGTTTTCCATTATTTCTGCTTGTTTTCCTATATAAACTGGTCCTTCGCTTGCGTTGATTATAGCACACTCTATTTTTGCTCCTTCTTCAACAAAAATATTTTCTTTTCCTATAATCATATTTGTCTGACTAATAGGCATACTTGTTCTACCCTTTGTCAAAACTTCAAAATCATATCTCAATTCTTTATCATTCAAAAGGAAAATATCTGCAAGCGAGTTTAATTTTACCAACTCTCCTTTGTATTCCAATCTTTCGCTATTTTCCTCTTCTTCAGATAGGAAACCATCTTTGGTTTTGTACATAGCAATGACAACTTCATCTCCTATAAGTGTTTGTCCGGGCTGCATATTTTCTATCATTTCTATCATTGCAGGACGCGGGCAAACAGAGGAATTTATCAAAAGCATAGCCTCTGACATAGTCATAGGGTATTTTTTTGATAGATAGTCATCAGTCAAAGTAGAGGTTTTTGTACCCAATGCTTTTTCCCATTTTTCTCTAATAGTCATAATACCCAATCTTATTTCACAAACTGGTCGGGTATAGGTCAAAGGTTTTAAAGCATCCTTTGTCGTGTCATCAAACAATATGTAGTTCATAAGCGTAAATTATTTTGTTTATACGAAATACAATTACAGATTTCCTTTTCTCTATGTTTAGTTATACAATCTTTCTCTTTATTTTGTTACAAAGATAGACAAGTTTTCTCAAACAAATATAAAAATATTTTCTTTTTTCTTACAGAATACTAAAAAAACAAGCACCATTCAATAATATTATTGGATGATACCTGCTTTTTATCTTATCAAAATCTGCGGTTAAAAACCCAACAAATTATTTTGAAGAATTGTTACCAAGTGGTTTACGATTTTTGTATTTGCTCAAATACTTATCTACCATACCTGCAGTATCCACAAGTTTAACCTTTCCTGTAAAGAAAGGGTGAGATGTGTTGGAGATTTCCAATTTGATAAGCGGGTACGTTTCTCCATCTATTTCTATTGTTTCCCTTGAATTAGCACAAGAACGTGTCAAAAAAACTTGCTCATTTGACATATCTTTGAACGCACATACCCTATAATTCTTTGGATGAATATCTTTCTTCATTACCTTAATATTATTTTTTGTGTTTATATTACTCTTTAAATTATTCTTTACTCTATAATACTATCAAAAGTATTTACTAAAAGCGGTTGCAAAAATACTACATTTTTTTGTAATGAAAGTATTTTTGCAACAGTTTTTTTTAATTGTTTTCTTCCAGAGCAGATTCTTGAATAGTTTCTTGAATAGTCTCCTCTTGAGAATTTTTAGAATCTTGCTTTTGTTTTTGCTCTGCTTTTTGTTGCTTTAATCTATCTAAAAACTCTTGTTTTTGAGCGTTTAACTTTGAAAGTTTTTGTTCAAATTCTTGCTTAATCAAATCAGCATTTTTACTATTAGCAAAGAAACCTAAATTATTTTCAAGCCTATTAATTTCTACGTCCAACTGCTCTATTCTCTTACGAAGAGAACCAACTTTTTGTTTTTTGTTGTTTCTGTCTTTAGAAGCAATTTCCTCAGCACTTATTTGCAACTTATCTCTATTACTCTTTATTATTTCCTCCCATTGTTGATTGATTTGTTTTCTGCTTTCCTTTGGCAAAATTCCAATATCAAACCAACGTTTCTGAAAATCTTTCAAAGCATTAACATTTTCTTGCTTGTCTTCTGAGAATTGATAATTTCTCAATTCTTCTATAAGAGCTTGTTTTTTTTGCAAATTTTCTTCTGCATCTTTATGAGTTTGCAGATAGCTTTCGCTCTTTCTGTTAAAGAATTCATCGCAGGCCGCTCTAAAACGCAACCAAACCTTATCACTCAAATTTTTTCTTACAAACCCTATTTGTTTCCATTCGGCTTGCAATTCTTTGATTTCTTTGGTCGCAGCATCAAAATCATCTCTTTTGGCTATTTCTTCTGCTTTTACACAGATGGCTATTTTCTTATTATAGTTTTCCTCTTCGGTTTGTTTCGTTTTTTCAAACATCTCTTTTCTTTTTTCAAAGAAACCATCTATCATGGTTTTGAATTGAGTCCAAAGAGTCTCATTATCAGCCTTTGGTATAGGACCTACGGTTTTCCATTCAGCAAACAACTTGTTTATTTCTATTGTTGCCTCATTCCAATCTTTTAAAGTTTTCAACTCTTTGGAAAGTATAGCAGATACTTGTTCTTTAAGAGCAACTTTTTTAGTCTTATTTTCTTCTAATTCTTCTGAGCGTTTTTCGTAAAACTCTCTTCTTCTTTGATTGATAGCATCAGAGGCACGTTTAAATCTTTCCCACACCTCGTCATTTTTATCTAAAGGTACAGAACCTATTTCTTTCCATTGTCTATGATACTCTTGCAATATAGCAAAACTATTGTTTATATCTTCGTTAACTAATAATTCCTCAACTTTTTCACAAAGAGCAAGTTTCTTTTCCAAATTCTTTTTTAAATCTAAGTCCCTTAACTCTCTGTTTATTTTTACCTTTTCATAGAATTTTTCTATCAAAAAGTGATAACTTTCCCATAGGTTATTAACCTCTGCATGAGGAACATTTCCTATTTCCTTCCATTTTTCTTGAATATTATTAAACTCGTCATATATTTCTTTGAGAGTTTGCTCACTATCCAACAACTTTTTCAAATCTTCCAAAAGGCACTGTTTCTTTTTTAGATTTTCTTCCCTTTGTTGTTCTTCTTTTTGTTGATATTCAGTGCGTATATCTTTATACTTATTATATAGTTCTTTGAATTTTGCTTCTGTGGTATCTTCCTTTGTTATCTCCACCTCTTGCTCTACTTCCTCTCCCTGAGCATTGACAACTTTTTGAATTGTCTTTTCTATTATAGGCTCTGGCGCAGGCAAATTCTTAAAAGTATTCTTCAACAAAGGAACTTTTGCCTTCATTTCCTCATAATCTTTTTTGTCTATGAGTTTTTGCAGTTCTTCTACAAGTTCTTCTCTTGTTTTTTTGGAATAATATTCCACAATTTCTTCTATTGATACCTCAGGTTTTTCCTCTTTAACGGAAGTAAGTTGCTCTGTAGAAACTTCTTGCTTTTGTGTCCCTATAGTTACAACTCCTTCATTGTTCAAAGTTTGGTTGTCTGAAGGTTGCTCAGTTTGTTCCTGAATTTGTGTATTTTCTTCAGGTTGCATTTGTACATTTTGTACATCTTGTGTATTATCCATAATAAAAAGTTTGTTTTGTTAAAACACCTTATTAAGATGTGTGTCTAAATAATATTGTAGTTTATTAAAAATAATTTTTTGCAAACATATAACATTTTTTTCTTTCAACCATAATTTTTTATTTTTTTTTGATAAAAACAGCATTTTTTCAAAATCGTCATTATGGTCTTATTTTATATTTTTCCCCAATACTTCCTTAAAAACCACTCGCTACCCAACCCTATTGCTATCAGCAACCAATACCACCACAGAGCTATGAATCGTTTGTTTTCTATATTTTCATATACAACTGGTTTTATAGTTTGATTGTTTTCAAAAAAGTCTTTTAATTTTCCTAACTCTTGAGGGTAAATCATTGTGCCATCAGTTTTTTTAGCAAGAGAAAATAAATCGCTGTGTTTGGCGACTAAATCGTTGTATTCAATGTTGATTTGATTGACAATAAAAGAAGCTTTATCCATCAATGTTTTATTGTTAAAATAAGTTTTTGCTACTACACTATATTCTCCGGAGGGTAGTTTAGAAAGGTTGGTATAATAAGCGTTAGAAGTTTTACCAAAGGTATAAGTTTGCGTTGGTTGTTTTTGTTTATCATACGAAGAGGTTTGGGTAAGGGTAAATTCTATCTCTGGAGTATTGACAAGTTCATAGTTATCATTATATAATTGTGCTTGCAAAATAACATCCTCCATTGCATGATATATTTCTTTTGCCTCTAAACGAAGAAGTTTTTTATTTTCCTTATTAGAAATTACTTGTATTGTTTTATTTATCAGTTCATTTATTTCATTATGTGAAGTATTTATTAAATAGTTATGTAGTCGCCAACGCCAAATATTTTCCCCAAAAATATACCCGTTATCAGAAGAAATGGCTATTAAAGGGTTTTGAGTTGAAACAGAACCTATGCGTTGATAAGCAAGTACGTTTAAATTAGGGCTTGTTACATACTTAGCAGAAGGCGATAATAGGGGTGGAAGTTGGGAAATAATATTCGTTGTTTCTTTGCTTAAGTTAAAAGAGGAAAAATCATTATTGTATATGGCAATGGTTTGTATAGGAGTACGAGAAATAAGATTTATTTTTACGTCTTTCTGCAAAGAGTTGAAATAAGTAATATTTGTTTGTTGCCCAATTATAAATAGTAGTGGAGAAGATTTTTTTTGCAATTGTTTGATAATGTTTATTGTGTTTGGACTATTAGGTAAATTGTGTAAAACTACAATATCATAATTCTCATTTAGATTTGTCTTTGATATATCATTAAATGTAAATACTTGACATTCATAATTTTTATTTTCTTCTACTATATTTTTTATTGCTGATATATCGGGGTGAGGTGAGGCTCCAAGTACAAGAATTTTTTTCTTTGTATCCAATACTTCAATAAAAACGTCTTTATTGTTGTTTATTTTATTGTCTTCATTTTCCAATTTGCTAACAGAAAAAGAAAGTTTATTAACTCCTGTTTTTTTTGCTATTTCCTTGTAAGGTATGGTTAAAAAAAAGTCCTCTTCTTCTATGGTAAAATTCTTTATCACAGAGGTTTTGTTATTGTAGGTCATAGACAAAATTGCATTCTCTCCTTTGCATTTGTTGGCTTTAATACTTATTTCTAAAAGGAACTCATTGTCAAGGTAACATATTTTGTTATAACGAATATTACTTATTTGAATATCTTTTCTTTGGTTTGTATCACCAAGCGCAATACTATACACAGGACAAGAAAAATACTCCTCATTATTCAAAAGGCTATGTCCCTGAGTGCTTATGCCATCGCTTGCAAGTACTATGGAGGCAAGATTTTTTTCGTCATAGTTTTCTGCTATATATTTATATAAGAGAGAAAAATCTGTAGCGTAGTCATTGCATTGCAATTTTTTCTCATCAAACACAGAAGGACGCACCTCATTACCAAATTCTAATTGTACTATATTGTATTTGTCTTTCAATGTATTGCAAAGGTTGACTAAATCTTTAAAATAACTCCTATTAGTTTTGTTTATAGAAGAGGAAATATCTTGAGCAAAAACTATAGTTGGTTTTTCTATATGTTTGTGTTTGATGAGTTTAACAGGAGAGAGTAAAAGAAAAAATATCAAAAATAAGGTTAAAAATCTAATTGCAAACAATAACCTTCTTTGTCTTTTATTATAAGAATAAGATTTATTTTTATTGAAAAAATATCCATATTGCCAACATGTGACAGCAAATACAACTACTACAATAACAGGCAACCACCAAAGTGAATATTCTACAAACATTAGTTAAAATTCCTTTCTTTCTTGATTGTTTCGTAAGCCTCGTTGATTTGTTTAAATTTTCTTTCAGCATCTTTTTGTGCTTTTTCTCCCAAAGAGGCTACTTTATCGGGGTGATATTTTATACAAAGTTTTCTATACGATTTTTTTATTTCCTCATTGCTTGCGTTTCTATCTACTTGAAGTATGGTATAAGCAGAGTCTGTATTTTTGAAATACATTGCCTCTATTGTTTTGTAGTCTTGTGGAGTAATAAGAAGTAGAGTGGCAATTTTATTAATATAATTTTTTTCCACGTTAGAAAGTTCTTGGTCTGCCAAGGCTATACCAAACAACATATGTAGTAATTCCAAGCGTGAAGCGTATGCTATGGAGATGTTTATTTGTTTGCACACTTGATTTATATCAATATCTTTTTGCAAAATATCTCTAAGTATAAGCAAACGATTTTGAGCTTCTTTTTCTCCAAGATTAGTTACAAGCCATTGTTTTACAACATTTAGTTCGTTTTTGGTTACTCTACCATCTATTTTCATTACTTGAGCAAAAAGCATTAAAAGACTCATAACAAAGTCGCCTTGTTTTTTGCCATCAGTTTTATACTCTTTTTTTACAGCAGAATCCAACAAAGACCCTAATCCATAACCTATCAACGCTCCAAATATTCCTCCTCCAAAGAAAAAACCAAGTACTGCACCAAACCATTTCATATTATCAAACAAATTTACTCTATAATTTTTGCAAAGGTACAAAAAAAATATCTTAACTATTAGCCAAACGCAAAATCATCTCATCTTGCAACAACCAACCTTTATTTGTAAGCGACAACTCTTTGGTTAAAAAACCATCTTTAACAAGTTTCTCTATTTGAAAGGAAAAATAGGGGTAGTATTCTGAGAAATTATTTTTAACATAGTCCAAACTCAAGCCACTATGCATACGAGAGGAGAGCATAACGTATTCGTTGTATTTGTTTTGATTTGTCAATTCTTCCTTTTCAACAATAGATGCAAAATCACCTTCTAATACACTTTGAGTATATTGGAAAACATCAGCCACATTCCAAAACCTTTCTTTGCCGTTGTAGGAATGTGCCGCCGAGCCTATGCCAAGGTATTTCTCAAAAGTCCAATAAGCCATATTGTGCCTTGAGTAAAATCCCTCTAAGGTAAAAGAAGATGTTTCATAGTGAATAAAATTGTGTTCTTTTAAGATTTTCATAGTTAGTTCCATTTGTTTTACTTGCTCTGTTTCGCTTAATAAACTTAATTTGTTTTTTTTGAGCAACTTGTCCAACATTGTATTCTCTTCTCTCATTAGTGTATAACAAGAAATATGAGGCAAATCAAAAGACAAAAAAGTATCCAAATTGCTTTTCCACCTTTGCAAATCCGTATATGGCAAATTGCTTATCAAATCTATGGAAATATTTTTAATACTTGAGTTTTTTAATGTTTCTATTGCCTTTTTTGCCAATAGAGAATTATGGCTACGATTTAGTAATTTCAAGTCCATGTCTTCAAAACTTTGCACCCCAAGACTTATGCGATTAATCCCCAATTGCTCCAATTCATAAATATAATCCTTTGTAATATTCTCTGGGTTTGCTTCCAAAGTTATTTCACAATTTTTATCAATAGGAAAAAGACGATAAATAGTTTGAAATATTTTGTTTAAATCACTTATACTCAACAAAGAAGGAGTTCCTCCTCCAAAATAAATTGAATGTAAAGACACTTTGCTTTCAAAAAAAAATCTTCTCTGTAAAAGTTCTTTTATCAAAGCCTCAGTATACTTTGAAAGGTCAAATTTTCTTGCTATAGAGTAGAAATCACAATAAATACACTTGTGATGACAAAAAGGTATGTGAAAATAGAGGCTTGCCATTGTTTATTTTTTTAGTTCTATTCTGAAAACAGTACCTTCTCCAAGTGAAGAGTTTTTTACATATATCTTACCCTTATGGTATTCTTCCACTATTCTTTTTGCTAAACTAAGTCCAAGCCCCCAACCACGTTTTTTGGTAGTAAAGCCGGGCTGAAATATTTTTTTGTACATATTTTTTGGAATGCCTTTGCCGGTGTCTGATATGTCTATAAATATATTTTTTTCGTTGTTTTGCAGTTCAATATCAATTTCGCCCTTACCGTCCATTGCATCTATGGCATTTTTAAATAAGTTTTCAAGTGTCCACTCTATTAAGAATTGATTTGAAGGTATTATTATACTTAGATTTGGATTTATATTGTATTTAAAATTTATATTTTTTGACGAGCGAGCCGACATATATTCCACCATATTGATTATTATAGAAACAATATCTATTGGTTTTAAATCTGGTATTGAGCCTATATGAGAAAATCTTTGAGATATAATGGATAAGCGTTGTATATCTTTGTCCATCTCATTACAAATGAAAATATTTTCCTCATTGTTTCTTAACAGTTCTGACCAGGCTGAAAGAGAAGAAATAGGTGTACCAAGTTGATGGGCAGTTTCTTTGCTCATACCGACCCAAACAATATTTCGTTCTGAATTTTTTATTGCTTTAAGCACCAAATACAAAAGAATGGTAAACAACATAAAGAAGAAAAAATAA
Organism: uncultured Bacteroidaceae bacterium; assembly: GCA_964626385.1. Taxonomy (GTDB): domain Bacteria; phylum Bacteroidota; class Bacteroidia; order Bacteroidales; family P3; genus Scybalousia_A. The sequence goes on along the minus strand of CAZVEO010000024.1, from coordinate 12,717 downwards.
ACCCAAGGAAAATATTGTAAAATAGATATTATTTTGTTTTTATAAAATAGAATATAACCATAATTATTATTTGGTAAAGCAATTCTTATCGGCTCACTATCGTTAAGCATAGAGTTGATAGTGTTTTTACAATTGGTTTTATTTAGCCTATGAGAGTCTATATTTCCGTAGGCTAAAATCTTTGTTTTAGTGCTGTCAGTTATAAGCACTGGTACAGAAACTCCATTGTTAATAATATCATTGACAAAAGAATACATAACGTCCTCCATGATTGATTTCAAATTCGTATATATTCTGCTTTCCATATAATATAATTTGAATTTCATACCATATACCTCATATTCTAAAGGTTTGTTGCGAGAAAATTGTTTGTACAAATCTCCTACCAAGACTTTCTGATTTGGAGAAAGGTTAATATTTTGAGAAAATTGTATATTGTTAAACTCATCAGTAATAATTACAGGTATATCCTTATTGTCCATAATTATTCTTGTATAGAACTGCAAATCAGGAGAAGTCAAATCTGCATTTTCATCCAAAGATATAATTATCTTATAAGCCTCAATAAAGCGTTGCATTTTTATTCTTTCCAACTCTAAAGTCTTACTATACAATTCTTTTGTTTCTTTTAGCATATTGGCTTTACGGCTTATGGCTTTTGCCCATATCTCTACTTGTTTTATCTCCTCTTCTCTTAATTGTTTTATTATAACATCTACTTGCCACAAAGAAATAAGTATAAGAGCAAAACCCAACAATAGAGCATACCAAATTATTCGTGGATTTTTAAAAAATTTCTTCATATAAATTTTATATACTGAATTTTTATAACGTTAATTTTTATAACGTTAATTTTTCCAATAAAGTATTTTTTTACAAACTTCTTAATAGACAGAGCACCCTTAGGGTGTCCTATATGGACACAGGCTTAGCCTGTTTATAAGGGCATAGCTGTTAAAAAGATGCTGTGCCTAAAGCTTTCGTTATTCTAACTTATAACAACCTATACTAACCCATAAAAAAAGTAACGGCTTTGCCCTATAAAACAGGCTGTGCTTGTGCTAACCTAAAATAACTCATTATAACCTATTCAAACCTAACAAAAAACTTATAACAATCCATGTTAACCTATAAAAAAAGTAAAGGCTTTGCCCTATAAAAAGCACCCTGTGGGTGCAAAATCGGTTTACTGATTATCAATAAGTTACAAATAAAAAGTGTGCACGCGTTTGGTCAGGTCAAAAAATGTTCGTAACTTTGTAAGAGAAAAACAGCCCTACCACAAAATTAACGATTTTTACCCTTGTAACTACTTGATAATCAGTAAGAACGAATCTTCGTTTCGATTTCTCGAAACGAAGATTCGTCGAAATAAAACGAAGATTCATTTTTGCAAAATCCCGTTTTTGAAAATTTTTTTCTCAAAAAACCTTTCGAAAACGCTGATTTTCAAGAAAAATGCCCAATTTTACCCTCTCGAAAAAGGTTAACTCTCTGATAATCAATAACAGCACCCTTATTTTTGACTTTTAACTATGTATTTACGTGATTTCCCGAAAAAATTTTTTTGAGGGTAAATAAAAATGAAGTCTTGTAGTAATAAAAAGATAGGTCTAAACGTTTTATCAACAAAAAAAATTAAAGTGATGACGGAGTTAGAAAAATTGAAAACTGGTTTAGAATACTGTTATGATGATAAAGAAGTAGAGGCTTTGAAACTCAATGCTATTATAAAATGCAAAGAATACAATGCCATAGACGACACTGATTATGAGGCACAATACAAATATTTACAGACAATGCTTGGTAGAGTGGGAGAGAAGGTGTGGATTGCAAAAACTTTTAATTGTGATAATGGTAAAAATATTTTTATAGGTAACAATTTTACAGGCAATTATAATCTTACAATTTTGGACATAAGAGAGGTGTATATTGGTAATAATGTTATGATAGGACCTAATACTCTCATTACCACAGTAAATCACCCACTATCAGCAGAGGGTAGACGCAAACACCTTGGCATTGCCTCCCCCGTTACTATAGGTGATGATGTTTGGATTGGTGGTAATGTTACCATTTTACCTGGCATACATATAGGTAACAACGTTGTAATTGCAGCCGGAGCCGTAGTAACAAAAGATGTACTTGATAATACTCTTGTAGGAGGAGTGCCAGCCAAATTTATTAAAACTTTGTAAGAGCGATTGATTAGAGTAGGATAGAGATATTTTTTCTTATTTTACTTTGTTACAAGTGTTGTTCCATTATTTCTATGGCACGTTTCACTCTTCTGTCGTTGTTGTCAAAGGTTGTTAATTGTTTTGAGCTTTCTAATATTAGTTGCTTTTGAAGTTCTTTATTTTTAGCGAGAAGATAAATCTTTTCTGCTATATCTTTTGCATCTAATGGAGAAAAATACATAGCTGCTTTACCACACAAACTCTTTGCAAAAGGTAAATCGGAAGTTAGGAGAGGTTTTTGCATTTTGAAACTTTCTGGATATAAGGCTGTAAAACACTCCATAAGTGTTGGAACAAAAACTATATCACATTGCTGATACAAAGACGGACATTCCTTTATGTTTACTTTTCCTAAAAAAACAAAGTTCTCCAAATCCAAATCAAATATTTTTTTCTCTTTTTCCCCTTTGGCATAATTTAAACCATTTCTAACATACTCACTATTAAGAAACTCCTCTTTTTTAACAGTAAATACAAACCTAAACTTAAAATTTGGATATTTGTCCTTTAGTATTTTGGCCGCCCTAAGAGATATTTGCAAGTTTTTATAAGGATATGGAGAGGATATATTTAGCAAAGTGATACCATCAAATTCGGTTAAACTCTTTTTTTGCCACAGATTAGGAGTGTCATAGATTGGGTTGTAATAATTAGTTATTGTATAGCACTTTACACCTTTGAATAACCTTTCTACATTATGAGAAATATATTGATTTTCACTATAAAAAAGTTTACTACACTTTTTAAATAAAAGCTTTCTACTCAGAGTAAAAACATATTTCCAATAAACCTTTTCTTTAATAGAACATATAGAAAAAAAAGGACTATCTCTTAAAATAAGTTGTCCCATAGCAAAACCGCAAAAATGTTTAACCTTTGGCACCCAACGAGAAGGACCAAAAATAGTAAAAACAAAATCTATATTATTTTTCTCTACCAAATCATCTAAAAACTTATCTCTGCCCAAAAACAAAGTAGAAAAATTATTTTGTATATTATATTCATATACTTTAATATCAGAATATAACGTAATTTCTTTTATAGTATCACTTAAGCAAGAATTAAGAACAAAGAGAAACTTATGTTGCTTTGTGTTTTTTACCAATGCTTTGCAAAAATAATCTGTTACTTGTATTCCTCCTCCTAAACTTATATTGCTTGCGTTTACTAATATATTCATTGCTGTAAAAAAATGTTTCTTTTGCAAAGTTAGTTATTTTTAAACAAACAAATAGGAAAATAATTATTAACTTCGCAAAACAAAAAAAAACTATAATAAAAAATGGATGCATATTTAACCATAAACTCAACTTCACAAGGAGAATACAAAGAAAACAAAAGTCGTTTTATTGCTTTTGCCTATGGTGTTGAAAGGGTTGAAGAGGTTAAAATTTTGGTAGATAGATTAAAAAAAGATTATTATGATGCAAGGCATCATTGCTACGCTTACAAAATAGGAGTAGGTAAGGAACAATTGAGTAGAGCCTTTGATGATAGAGAACCTTCTCATACGGCAGGCGATATGATACTCGGTGCAATCGAATCAAAACAACTTACCAATGTTTTGATAGTAGTGGTTAGATATTTTGGAGGAATAAAATTAGGTGCTTCTAATCTTGCAAAAGCCTATAAACAAGCAAGCCTTATTGCTTTGGATAACGCTCAAATAATAGAAAAAACCTTGACCTCTAATATAGAATTTTCATTTGATTTTTCTATAATGACACAAATAAATAAATTCTTAAAAGACAATAGATTTAATAAATCTGATTATACTTATACTTCAGCAAATTCCATTCTTTTGCAAATAAATAAAGACAGAGCAGAGGAGATTAGAGAGGAGTTACTTTCTATATATGGAGTAAAACTAAAATAAGATTATATATTTTACTGATAACTAAAATCTTATAATAATTATTGTTAAATAAATTTAATCATAGTATAAGGCAAAATCGCTTCTAATATTTAAATAATAATTATCTTTGCAAAAAATTTTGACTAACAAATGAGAGAAAAATATATAAAAGAGAATAAATTATACGATGTTATTTGTTCTGATTATAAGATTTTACAAGTTTTAGCAAGGTTTTCTTTGCCTTTGGGAGTAGGGGATAAAACTATAGAAGAGGTTTGCAAGGAAAACAACGTAGATTGCAATACTTTTTTGACTGTTATAAATTTTAGTGCAGATACAACATTTTTTCCTTCATATTCTTATAATATTTCAATCAAGACTCTCTGTGATTATTTGCAAAAGGCTCATTCTTATTATATAGATTTTCTTTTACCTTTCATAAGAAGGAAACTCATAGAGGCTTTGGGCTTTTCCACCAATAATGATATTTCTTTTCTTATAATAAAGTTTTATGATGAGTATTGCGCAGAATTGCGTAATCATATGGAAAGAGAAAATAAAGATGTTTTTCCATACGTAGAAAATCTATTGTCGGGCAAAAAAAGTAAGTCTATATTATTAGAAATGTCGGTTCTGCATCATTCTCCTTTGGAAATGAAACTTTCAGAATTGAAGAATATCATAATAAAATATTCAGACTCCAATAATTCAAATAATCTAATGAATTCAGTTTTGTATGATATTTTTTTATTTGAGCAAGATTTGAAAACACATTGCGAGTTGGAAAAAGATATTTTTGTACCGGAGATAAAAAAATTAGAGGAAAAAATTAAAAGTGGAGAAAGTTACTTATCCGAAGAAGATTCTCAAAATCTTACAGATAGGGAGAGAGATATAATAATAAATGTGGTAAAAGGATTGACAAACAAAGAGGTTGCAGAAAGGCTATGTATATCGGTAAACACCGTTACTACTCACAGAAGAAACATTGCAAAAAAATTGGATATTCATTCTCCAAGTGGCTTAACTATATATGCTATAATAAACAAACTTGTTGATATAAAAGATATTAAATTATAAAAGGATAAAGAATATTTGTGTTATAAAAAATATTTATAACTTTGCAAACCTTTTAATATAACAAAATTTAAAAATGCAGATAGAAGTTCTAAAATCAAAAATACATAGAGTAAAAGTTACTCAAGCTGATATAAATTATATAGGCTCAATTACCATAGACGAAGACTTAATGGAAAAAGCCAACTTGATAGAAAACGAAAGAGTATATATATACAATATAAACAACGGAGCAAGATTTGATACATACGTAATTAAGGGAGAAAGAGGCTCCGGCATTATAGGACTTAATGGTGCGGCTGCTCGTTTGGTACAAGTGGATGATTTGCTTATTATTGTTTCTTTTGCAAGTATGGACTTTGAAGAGGCAAAAAACTTTAAACCAACAGTTATATTTCCTAAGAATAATAAGATGTAACTTGTTTTTAATAAATAATTTAGAGTGAAAACAACCAACCCATCTACAAAGTTAAAAACTTCCTTACAAATAGTATTTTTCTTTTTGTTAGCCTTGTTCTTTGTATGGTGGTTTGTTGGCAAGATGTCAAAAGAGCAAATTGCTGAAATGTTTGCTTCTTTCAAAGGAGCAAATTATTTTTGGGTAATTTTGGCTATTTTTATATCTTGTTTGTCTATATACATAAGGGCTTTACGATGGAAAATGTTGCTCAAAGCCTTAGACTATAAGGCAAAAATCTCCGTTTTGTTTTTTGCTATTATGAGTTGCTATCTTACCAACTTAGCAATACCAAGAATGGGAGAAGTTGTTCGCTCTACAATGATAAGCAGAAAATATAATTTTTCTTTTGACAAAACACTTGGTACCGTTATAACAGAAAGAGCCGTAGATTTATTGTTATTTGTCTTTGTTTTTATTATTGCTTTTTTGTTGGAATACAATATATTTTATTCTTATATTGAAGAAAAACTTAATATAGATTTTTCTCATTATACTCATTTACTTGTTTATTTTGGAATAATTGTTTTGTTTTGTGTTCTATTGTTCTTTTTATTCAGAAATAAAGTAAGACAAAATATTGTTTATAAAAAAGTTACAGGCTTTATTTTGGGTATATGGCAAGGTATGAAAACAGTGTTTCAATTGGACAAACCTTTTTTATTTATTTTTTATTCCTTGTTTATATGGTTTTTGTGGATATTAGGCACATTAGTTTTGTTTTATTCTCTTAAAGAGAGTTCAGTACTTGGCTTTGGTGAGGCAATGACCGTTACCGTATTGGGGGCAATTGGTATGATGATAACGCCGGGTGGAATAGGTTTATACCCTTCTATTTTTGCACAGTCAATAAATATTTTCAAGGTAGATATAGCAGTAGGGTATGCTTTGGGATGGATAAGTTGGTTTGTTTCTCAAGCCTCCACCATAGTACTTGGACCTATTGGTTTTTTGCTTTTTACAAACAAAAAGAAGATAAATAAATGATAGAGATAATAAAGGCTAAGATATTAGATGATAAAAAGTTATGTAGTGTATTGGAGTTGGCAAGAATACGAGACAGAAAGATAGTTTTTACCAATGGTTGCTTTGATTTGTTACATCAAGGGCATATAGACTATTTAGCAAAAGCACGGAGTTTGGGCGATATGCTTATAATTGGTTTAAACACCGATAACTCTATCAAAAGACTCAAAGGCAATACCCGTCCCATACAAGATGAACAATCTCGTGCCTTGGTATTAGCAAGTTTATTGTTTGTGGACTATGTGGTTATGTTTGATGAGGATACTCCTTATAATTTGATAAAAAAAATAAAACCTAATGTTTTGGTCAAAGGAGCAGATTACAAAAAGGAAGATATTGTTGGTTATGATATAGTTGAGTTAAATGGTGGTAAGGTTATGACCCTAAATTATTTAGAAGGATATTCTACAAGCAATATTATAAGAAAAATCATTCAAACACAATAATATTTTCAATGGAAAAACAAATCCACCCTCTCTTAGACCAACGTATAGAAAAATATTGTGAAAAATTGCATTCCAACAAAGATAGACGTTTGCAAGAAGTTGTAAGGCAGACTCATTTACGATTTGTCAAGCCTCATATGGTTTCAGGTGATTGGCAAGGAGCCTTGCTTATGATGATTTGCAATTTACTATCTCCTAATAGAATTTTGGAAATAGGTACTTTTTCGGGCTACGCTACTCTTTGTTTTGCCTTTGCAACAAAAGAAACTTGCAAGATAGACACTATTGAAGCTTTGCAGGAATACGAGGAATTTTTGCTTAATTCTTTTCGCAAAAACAAAGTTGAACACAAAATAAATCTTCATTTTGGACAAGGTTTGGAGGTTATAAGAGAACTTAACCATACTTATGATTTGATTTTTATAGATGCAGAAAAATTACATTATTCCGATTATTATGATATCTGTATAGACAAATTGAATAAAGGCGGTGTTTTGTTGGCAGACAATATATTGTGGTATGGAAAAGTAGTTTTAGAAGATATAAAAGACAAAGAAACACAGGCTATTAGAGAATTTAATTATAGAGTTACCAAAGATAATAGAGTAGACAATCTTATTCTCCCCATAAGAGATGGTATTATGGTGGCAAGGAAGAAGTAAATGAGTAGTTTAAAATATATTATGTAACTTTGCAATAGTTTATATTAAAGTCCTTAGAAAAATGAATATAGTAATAGTTGGCAGTGGTTATGTGGGTTTGGTCAGTGGTGTTTGCTTTGCAGAAATGGGAGTAAATGTTACTTGTGTGGATATCAATGAAGAGAAAATATCTCAACTTCAAAAAGGTATAGTCCCTATTTACGAGCCCGGTTTGGAGGAAATGATAAAGAAGAATATGTTGGCAAAGCGTTTATCTTTTTCTACTTCATTAGCTTCTTGTATAGGAGAGGCAGAGTTAGTTTTTTCTGCGGTTGGCACACCAGAGGATAAAGATGGAAGTGCTGATTTGTCTTATGTAAAACAAGTTGCCGAAGAATTTGGACAATATATAAACAAGTATACTGTTTTGGTAGTTAAATCCACTGTACCAGTAGGAACCTCAAAAATAGTAAAAACAATTATAACTGAGCAATTAGCAAAACGCAAAGCAAATATACCCTTTGATGTAGCCAGCAACCCCGAGTTTCTCAAAGAAGGAGTGGCAATAAAGGATTTTATGTCGCCAGATAGAGTTGTGATAGGAGTGGAAAGTCAAAGAGCAAAAGAACTTTTAACTCAACTTTACAGACCTTTCTTGTTAAATAATTTTAGAGTGATTTTTACCGATATACCTTCGGCAGAGATGATTAAATATGCTTCCAACGCCATGCTCGCTACAAGAATAAGTTTTATGAACGATATAGCAAATCTTTGCGAAAGAGTAGGGGCAAACGTTAATATGGTACGCAAAGGAGTGGGTGCAGATACCCGTATAGGAAGCAAATTTCTTTATCCGGGTTGTGGTTATGGAGGCTCTTGTTTTCCAAAAGATGTCAAGGCTTTGATAAAAACAGCCAAAGATTTTGATTATGATATGCGAGTATTACAAGCAGTAGAACAAGTAAATTATTACCAAAAAAGAGTGGTTTTTAATAAGTTATACAATTTTTATAAAGGAGAACTAAAGAATAAAAATATATGTATTTGGGGGCTTAGTTTCAAACCAGAAACTGATGATATGAGGGAGGCAACATCTTTGGTAGTTATAGAGAAATTGTTGAAGGCAGGTTGTAGAATCAAAGTTTATGACCCTGTAGCAATGGAGGAATGCTATAAAAGACTGCAAGATAAGGTTATATATGCAAAAGATATGTACGAGGCAGCACAAGATACGGATGCTGTTTTATTACTTACTGAATGGAAAGAGTTTAGGCTTCCTTCATGGCAATTGCTGAAAGAAACAATGCGATACCCACTTATCATAGATGGAAGAAATATCTATGAGAGTGGGGAATTGGAAAAAGAAGGGTTTTATTATTTTTGCATAGGAAGGTAGAAAATGAACATATTGACCATAGATTTAGAAGAGTGGTTTCATATACTCAATTTTGATTATTCTAATTATAAGAAATACAAACGAATAGAACATAATACTGAATCTTTGATTGAGTTATTAAAAGCAAATAATACAAGGGCAACATTTTTTGTTTTAGCATCTTTGGTTAAAGAATACAAGGAACTTATAACCTTACTGTCAAAAAACTTTGATATAGGCATACATGGTTTTTCTCATCAACCTTTACCTTTATTGACAAATAAGCAAATTAAAGACGATATTTTAAGAGCAAAAAACACAATAGAACAAATTATTAATAGAAAAGTAACCAAATACAGAGCTCCAGGTTTTTCCATTTCAAAGATAGAAACTTTTAATATTTTGGCTCAATGTGGAATAGATATAGATAGTTCTGCCTCTTGTTTAAATCATTTTTATGGCAAAAAAATCATAAATACCGACCAACCTTTTATAATAAGCACAAAGTACGGAGATATTAAAGAATTGCCACCAAGTGCTTTCAATATTTGTGGAATAAAAGGCTTTTTGGGTGGAGGTTATTTTAGAATTATGCCTTACAATTTGATAAAATATTTATCAAAAAAGAAAAACAATAATCTCGTTTTCTATATTCATCCAAGAGATATAGACAAAGAGCAACCAAAAATTAAAGAACTTCCCCCGTTTCAAAAATATAAGGCTTATGTAGGTTTAAATAATTCTAAATATAAATTAAAAAAATATCTACAAGAATTTGATTTTGTAGATATTAACACAGCAATAAACAATATAGATTGGCAAAAAGTAAAGAAAATAAATTTACTTTGAAGCCTAAACTATTTTTCTCTGAAATAGATTTTAATAGGTACGCCTTCAAAATCATAGAGTTTTCTTATTCTATTTTCCAAAAATCTCATATAATCTTGTTTTACATACTGAGGCAAATTGCAATAAAAAACAAATTGTGGATAAGGTGTTTTTAATTGAGTAATATACTTAACCTTAACTCTTTTGCCCTTATACTCAGGCGGTGGGTTTTGTTCTTTAACCACAGGCAAGAGATCTTCGTTAAGTCTGCTTGTGGAAATTTGTTTTTTACGATTTTCAAATACTTTGCGCGCCTCTTCTAAAACTTTAAATATTCTTTGTTTGTTAATAACAGAGGTAAAAACTATGGGAACATCATTGAAAGGAGCAATTTTTTGTCTAATCTTTGCCTCATACTCTTTCATTGTATTGGTTTGTTTTTCCACTTTGTCCCACTTGTTTACCACTAAAACAATACCTTTGTTGTTTCTTTCACAAAGAGAGAATATATTTAAATCTTGTGCTGAAAATTCTTCACAAGCATCTACAATAACAATACAAATATCACTTGTTTCTATGCTACGAATTGCTCTCATTGTGGAATAAAATTCAATATTTCCCTTGGTAGCATTCTTTTTCCTTAGTCCCGCCGTATCAACTAAAACAAAGTCAAAACCAAAAAGATTGTAACGTGTATTTATGCTATCTCTTGTTGTACCGGCAAGGTCTTTAACTATATTTCTTTGAGAGCCTGTAATCATATTGATAAAGGAGGATTTACCAACATTTGGTCTTCCTACAACTGCCAAGTGAGGCAGGTTTGCCTCTTCATTGTCAAATGTTTCTTTCGTAGTAAAGTCTTTTACTAATTTGTCCAAAAGTTCTCCCGTTCCGCTACCGTTAGCAGCAGAAATAGAGTATATTTCACCCAAGCCAAGTGCATAAAATTCAGGCGTGGTAAGTGATTTTTGATAAGTATCAACTTTATTGGCTACCAAAAGAACTTTTTTCTTACTTTTTCTCAATAAGAGTGCAATTTCCTCATCCATAGCTGTAAGTCCCTCTTTGGTATCTACAAGGAAAAGTATCGCATCGGCCTCGTCTATCGCTAAACGCACTTGTTCACAAATTTCCTCTTGAAAATCATCATCTCCTCCTTGCATATAACCGCCTGTATCTATGACAGAAAATTCTTTGCCATTCCAATTGCTTTTACCATAATTCCTATCTCTAGTAACACCCGAGGTTGGGTCGGTTATGGCTATTTTGGAACCCGTCAAACGATTAAAAAGGGTGGATTTACCTACATTTGGTCTGCCTACTATTGCTACTATATTACTCATTTGTTATAAAAAGTTTATTAAGTTTGCAAAAGTACAAAAAAAAACTCACTTATTCTTTTGTATATAGTAATTTAAGCATCTATATCTCTAATATTGTGTATTGGTAGAGGAATAACTTCCCTTAATGATGTCAGCAAATTTTTGCTATTAACCTTAAAACCTAAAGGAGAAATAGGGTTGATAGTTATAGCAAGCAATCGGGTAGAGTAGAGGCAAAGAATTTTTCCTCCATTGGATATAAATCGTTTGGTATTCAAAGGTGAGGAAAATATATGAGTAAAATCTTTTGTAATCAAAGTATAGTCTTCTACGTTTTGTTTTGACAAAAGCAACTCCAATAATTTATCGGTTATCATACCGGGAATAAAAAGGGTTTTGGATACACTAAAAAGTTTATCTCTATACTTATCTATCATCAACAAAGAAGGAATCTCCAAATCAATAACTTCATTTTTTATTTCGTCTATGGCAAAAATACCTTGTTGTATATTACTGAGTTTTTCTTTTATAAAAGTTTCTACTTCAGGCAATTTAGTCATATCATATACAAATTTTGTTTTGCTCGTTATGGTATCTATATTTGCTGAAATTACTGCACCCGTCGAGAGTATCATGGCCTCAGTAATGGAAGGAGAAGCAAAACTTTTTCTTGACAAGGCGCCATCTATCAAACATATATCGCTTTCAAAGGAAAGTTCTTTTATCATTTCTTTGAGCCAAGTTGTAGAAGTAGGACCAGAAAGCATAACATTGCCAAAACAAAGCGAACGAGCGGTTATCAATCTTCCAAGTGTGGAGGAGTAGTGGGAGAGTTTTTCTATTTGTGAAACAATTTGCCTTTGTTCATATAATTTTTCTGAAGTTACAAATAAGGTATTAGGGTAGATAAAAACCATTGGTTTTGAAGTAGAAGTAACTTGATCTAAAGTTTCGCCATCTATTCCTATGGAAGTTACTCCAATTGTCTTGTTAAAACTATGTAAGCGGGAAATAACATAATTTAAAGCCTCTGTTTTGCCCGCATTTTTATCCATACCAACAAATGAAACACTTTTATAATTCAATATATCTTTGACAAAAGGCATAAAACTTAACTATTCTTTTTTTATTGTAACTTTTAAGACTGCAAAGGTAAACAAAAATACACTATTCTTACCGTTGTTAATGTATTTTATATTTATTTACAACAGTCAAACGAAAAAAATAAATATAAATTTAGGAAAATTATTTAAAAGAATAACATCTTCTAATAATAAAATATCTTTAACAAACAATACTAGTTTTTATTCTAAATAATGCTAACTCGGTGTAAGAAATTGATGACAAAAGTAACAGCTCTGCCCTTATCTCAACCTATTACAACCCATGCTAACTTATCATAACCTATCAAAAAAACACCCCTCAAAAAAAATTTTCGGGAAATCGCGTA
>CAZVEO010000023.1:0-26467 GCA_964626385.1 uncultured Bacteroidaceae bacterium | reverse complement strand
TACCTGCCGTAAATGTAGATGCAAAACTTGCAGGAGTATTGTTATTATAAAGACTTGCATCGTTTCCCAACCCAGCAACAAAATTCCAACGACCTGTATGCAAAACGGCTGTATTAGGAATAACAACATTGTAATTCTTTAAAAAAGTTGACCAATTATTTGCAGAAAGATAACTCGTATTAGGCACATAAAACGTCGCAGAAGAAGAAATATAACTAAAAGCGTTTGTATTTTCAAGTGTAGGTGGAACCTCAGATTGTAAGGTTATACTAGTCAAACTAGAACACTCCTGAAAAGCAGTCTCACCTATACTTGTTACAGAATTAGGTATTGTTATATTTGTCAAATTAAAGCAATAAATAAAAGCACTCTCACCTATACTAGTTACAGAATTAGGTATTGTTATACTTGTCAAGCCAGTACAATAATAAAAAGCCCTGTTACCTATACTTGTTACAGAATTACCAATAGTTACATTAGTAAGACGACCACAAGCATAAAAAGCTTCATTACCTATACTTGTTACAGAATTAGGAATTGTTATGCTAGTCAAACCAGTACAACCATGAAAAGTATAGTCTCCTATACTTGTTACAGAACTAGGTATTGTTACACTATTCAAACCAATACAACCTCCAAAAGCACTCTCACCTATACTAGTTACAGAATTAGGAATTGTTATACTAGTCAAATCGGGACAATAAGAAAAAGCCCTGTTACCTATACTCGTTACATTGTATGTTGTACCGCTATTAGTTACCGTTGAAGGTATTGAAATGGCTCCGCTGATAGAAGTGTTTGCGACTTTTACAGAAACATTGGTTGTTCCTGAAATAACAGTGTAAGTTAATTTTCCGTCTGAACTGTTAAATGTTAGTGCATTGGAAATAAATGGTATTGCACAAAGAAATGTTAATAAAAGAAGGGTTTTAAAATGTTTTAAGGAGGTTAAGTGTTTGATTGTTAATGTTTTACCCCCCCCCTATAGAAAATAAGGAAAGCCTTTGATTGACTTTAAAATTTTTGTTTGTCATAATAATTATTTGTTAAATTTTTAATTATAAATCTTTTAAATTCAGAGTACAAAAGTATAACAAAAAACTAATATGAGAAAACTTTTTGAGTTTTTTTATAAGTTAGCATAGGTTTTTATAGGTTAGCATAGACGCAAAGCGTATATAAAAGCCAATGGCTTTGCCCTTATGGAACAGGAACAGCCTGTGTCCTTATAAAACACCCTGCGGGTGTGACCTGAGCCTCATCTCTGCTCATGTCAACCTATCATAACCTATGCTAACTTATAAAAGAGTAACGGCTTTGCCCTTATGGAACAGGCTCAGCCTGTGTCCTTATAAAACACCCTACGGGTGTGGCCCGTGCCTGTATTTTTTACTAATTTTGTAAAGTACTTTAATTAAAGATGGAAAACTAACATGAAAGAGATAAAAAAATGGTTTAATATACTTCGTCCCAAGACTTTGTTTGCCTCATTTGTCCCTATAGTCATAGGAGTGTGCTATGCTTTGTTGACAACTTCCATAAATTATTTTGTAGCAATAGTAACTTTGTTTTGTGGAGTAAGTTTGCAAACTTTGAGTAACCTTATAAATGATTACTATGATTACAAAAGAGGCACTGACCAAAAAGACAGAATAGGTTTTAAAAGAGCACTGGCACAAGGAGAAATTTCTATTCAACAAATGAAAAAAGCCATATGCTTAAATCTCTCTTTTTCTTTGCTTTGCGGAATATATTTGGTTTATGTAGGAGGACTGCCTATTGTTATTATAGGAGTGTTATCTGTGATTTTTGCTTGGCTGTATACTGCCACTCCTTATTCTCTCTCCTACCTTGGTATAGCCGATATATTTGCTTTTTTGTTTTATGGTCCTGTTGCTACTTGTGGATCCTATTATTTGTTGTGTAGTGATATGGTTTTGATAAAACGCATATTTGCTGCGGGCTGTGTTTGCGGTTGTGTTTCTACAATGATTCTTACTGTCAACAATTTACGAGATATAGATACAGATAAAACACATGGCAAAAAGACTTTTGAAGTACGCTTTGGTAAAATAGCGGGAGAGATAAAATATTTGCTTCTTGCATTGTTTATAGGTGTGTTTTCTTTCTTTTCTTTGTTTAGATTAAATTGCAATAGTTTATTTATAATTATTCTACCTATAATAATGCTTTTTACGGGTCTATCTTTATTATCAAAGTTAAAAAAAACCGAAAGACAAACCTACAACAAATTACTTTTCCATACCTCTTTACTCAACCTCCTTTATCTTTTGTTGCTTGTAATTACTCTTTTTGTATAAAAGCAATGTGGGTTAAAGGTTTATTATTGTTGTATCTTCTTTGTGAGAAGAGGGTATTAGTTTTTGCAATCTGTCTATTTGAGTATCGGTAATAAATATTTGCCCAAAGTTTTCTTGTGCAACAAGATGCAATATTTTTTCCACTCTTTGTGCATCAAATTTATCAAATACATCATCCAAAAGAAGTATGGGAGTAACACTTTTTTTTACGCAAAGAAATTTGTATTGAGCTAACTTCATTGCCAAAGTAAAAGTTTTTTGTTGTCCTTGCGAGCCAATGGACTGCACACTATGAGAATTGAGTTTTAACAATATATCATCTCTATGTATGCCTGAAATGGTATAACCAAGAACCTTTTCTTTTTCGTATTCGCTATGCATTTTTTCCAACAAAGAGCCTTGATATGTACGATATTCTACGCTTGGATTTTCTTTGCTGTCGGACACGTAAGAATAGAAAAAGTCAAAATATTGCTGAAAACTTTCAAAAAACTCCTTTCTTTTTTCTTGTATTATTTGGGCAAATTTGTCTAACCGTTCATTCCATATATCCAATTGTAAAGCATCAAAATAATGAGACTCTTGCATAAATTTTAGAAGACGATTTTTTTGTTCTAAACACTTTTTGTAGTCAATAAGTGCATTCAAATAAACAACATCGGTTTGAGAAATAATCATATCCATAAAAGTCCTTCTATAAGAGGACTCTCCATTCACATATACATTATCGTATGGAGAAAGTATTACACAAGGAATTTTGCCCAAATGTTCGGAGAGTTTTTTGTAAGGTTGTTTGTCGTGGAGAAATTTCTTTTTCTCGCCTTTTTTTTGCGAGCAGGAAAATTTAAACTCTTCTCCATTATCATTCTTATACAAGCCGTGCAAAGCAAAAAAATCTTTACCGTATTTTATTGTATTTACATCATTGTTGGAATGAAAACTTCTGCAAAAGGACAAATAATAAATAGCATCAAGTACATTTGTTTTACCTACGCCGTTATTTCCAACTATGCAATTGATAGTGGAAAACTCTTGTTCAAAAAAATCAAAATTCTTAAAATTATTTATTTGCAAATTCTCTATATACATAATCTTCCACTTCTTTCATCAACCACATTGGAGTAGAGGTCGCTCCGCTTATGCCTATATGTTCAAATTTTTTGATTTTTTCCAAATCTATGTCCTCTTTTTCCGATATAAAAAAAGTATTTTCATTCTCTTTAAGGCAAAGATTATAAAGATAATTACCATTGGAGGAATTTCTGCCAGAAACAAACAAAACACAATCTACACTTTTAGCAAAAGTACCTATGTTTTTAGCTCTAAGAGAAACTTTTTTGCATATACTGTCAGTAACAAAAATTTCTTTCGTTTGGTGTTTTTGTTCTATGAGAGCAATGATTTTTTGATAATCATCTCTGTTTTTTGTTGTTTGAGAATATATATGCAAAGGTTGGGTGAAATCTATTTTGTCAAGGTCTTGCTCGTTGGAGATGACTATTGCCTCATCGTTAGTTTGCCCCACCAATCCCACAACCTCAGCATGCCCTTTTTTGCCATAGATTACCACTTGTCCATTTATTTTTTTCATTTCTTGGTAACCTTTATATACATCTTTTTGCAATTTAAGCACCATTGGACAAGTTGCATCAATAATTTCTATATTATTTTTCTTTGCCATTAAGTATGTAAAAGGTGGTTCGCCATGCGCTCTTATCATAACCCGAGAATTCCTCAAAGCATAGAATTGTTGTTTATCTATGGTTTTGAGTCCGAGTTTTTTCAATCGCTCTACCTCTTTATTGTTATGCACTATATCTCCCAAACAATAGAAGTCCGAGTTTTTTTTCAACTCTTTTTCTAAAGTATCTATTGCACTGACAACTCCAAAACAAAACCCCGCTTGCTTATCTATACTTATTTGCATAGTTTTTTTTACTCTTTTTTGTTTTACAAAGATAATAAAAAACTACCTTAGGTCTATTTCTTTGGCTTGAGGGTGTTTGGATTTGGGAAAAACAAAGTCGCTTTGCTGTGTGGGAACTTTGCTCTTATAGTTGGAAAAAGTATAAGTATTTTTGGTGCCGTCATTGATATTGACCTGCATTTGCATAAGAGTATTATTATTTATTGCAATCCAAAGTCTTACCTTCGTAATAGCGCTACGATTGTTGGGAGTAAGGTCTATGATGTTTACTTGCGTTTTGTTAAGATAATCTTTTCTTATAAGTTTGGGTCTATAAGATTTTGCATATATATTGATTATTCTGACAAAGTTAAACATAGAATTACCGTCCTCTATATCGGAAATTTCTACTTCATTATTTTTTTTATCATAGTGCCAAAGAGTAGAACCATTGCAATAATCATCAAAATTATCTGAAAGTACTCTATATTTGCTACCAGAGGAAAGAAAATTGCCTTTACCTTTTTCTATAATAGTGTTATTCTCTGATATATTGTAGGTTACCTCAAAACTTAAAGGAATATCGTTTTGTAATTTCTTTGTCAAAGCATCTATTATTTTTTGGGCCCCGTGGTCTATAACAACTCCGTTTTTCTTTTCTGTTTGCGCAATAAGGCAAAAAACAGACAGCACTAATATTGTAAATAAAACAAAAATCTTTCTCATGGCTTTTATATATTTTTGGAGGTTTTCCAATATGCTTTAAAAATATGTTTTGATACTTGTTTCTCCTTTGGAGGCAAGGTCATGTAATCTCCATACGTTGCTTTTAAGTAAGTATCATAATCTTTTATTACAGGATATTCTTTGCTTTCAAAGGTTAGGGTAGTGAAATCTCTGAAAATATCAGCACTCAAATATCTTTTGTATGTAAAATAATAAGGAATAACTCCACCATTTTCCGCTGTATCAAAAGGATAACGCTCGTATATGTTTTCTATACTTGACACTATCTGCTCACGCGATGGCCGATATATTTGTTTGATTTTAATCAAAAGACGTTGAAACACATTAAGATTATATCTAAAAGTCATTTTTTTTAAAGGACGATATAAGGACCGAAACTCCTCTACAAACAGCTCAAATTCTTCTTTTTTAGGAAAACCTATAATGGGATAAATATCAATGTATATTCCCGTCCTTATGGTTTTTTCTTCTAATACCGTCCGATTATCATAAACTTTTGCAAAGGTAAATCTATATGTTTCATCGTTACCCATATATTGCACACTCAGGTTCTTATCATACAAGGGAAATCTGCTTAAAAATCTTTTGTAATCCTCATAGGGCATCATTATATCAATATCATCGTCCCATGGTATGTAGCCCTTATGTCTCACGGCTCCCAACAATGTACCATAAGCCAAAGAAACACGAATACTATTTTGTTTGCAAAACTCACAAACCTTATCCAATATTTTTATTTGCAAAAGTTTTAACTCTCTAACGTCAATGGTATTTTTTTTTGTGGTCATTCGTAGCCTTTTTTACATTCCTTTTTCCAATCGTCTTATTGTATCTCTAAGCATTGAAGCCCGTTTGTAGTCCTCGTTTTCTATGGCATCATTAAGCAAATCTTTGAGCATATTAAGACCAAATTCAGACATATTTTCCAAAGTTGACATTTCTTTTTCAATTTGTTCTCTTCTCTTTTCTTCAAAATAAGTTTGAGCATTAAAACCGGCTTCTCTTATTACATTTTCCAAAACATATATAGGACAATCATATCTAAGTGCTAAATTGAGAGCATCAGAAGGTCTTATATCAAATTCTTTTTTCTCTCCGTTTTGGTTACTAAATACACATACAGCATAATAATTACCATCTAAAAACTTATTGATAACAACCTCCTGTAAAGTAATATGATAGAACTGTAACACACTGCAAAAACTATCATATGTCAAGGGTCGTGGAGCCGAGAGTTTATCCATAAAAACAGCCATATTTTCAGCCTCATGTTTGCCTATGGATATACTTATAGCATGAATATTTTCCTCATCTACAAGAAGTAAGTCATAAAAAAAATCTATTCTTGACACCCTCAAGTCCTTTATTGTCATTTTTATCTTTTTCATAAGGAACAAACATAATATTTGTATATAAACGTAAAAAGACAAAAAATGTTACTTTAATTGTCTTCTTAACATTATAAGAACACAAGTTTGTAAAAAATGGGGTATGATATGAAAAAAAATATATATCTTTGCAAAAGATAATTAAAAAGTAGAGTAAATATAAAAACAAAAATAGAATTATGACAGCGCAGATAAAAAATTTACTTGAAGAGGCTTCTGCTTCTATGGTTAAAACTGTTGATTTTTTTGAAAAAGATATAAAAAAACTTAGAGCAGGAAAGGCTTCTGCTCAAATGTTGGAAGGTGTTAAAGTGGATTACTATGGGACTCTTACTCCTATAGAACAAGTAGGTAATATAAGTACTCCGGCTTCCAATCAAATAACCATACAACCTTGGGACAAATCTGCTATAAATCCTATCAATAAAGCCATAATAGATGCTAATCTTGGTTTTACTCCAAAGGTTGAGGCTGATTTATTGAGAATCACTTTGCCTCCTTTGACAGAAGAAAGACGTAAGGAAATAATGAAAAACGTTAAAGGTCAAGCAGAGGAAAACAAAGTATCCATTAGGAACATAAGACGTACCTATATAGATAAAATAAAAAAGACAAAAGACAATAAGGAGACTCCTGCAACAGAAGACGATATCAAACAAGCAGAGAAAGAAGTACAAGATTTGACAGATAAATTTATCAAAAAAATAGACGAAATAATTGTCATAAAAGAAAAAGAAGTAATGACGGTTTAGCGTGTTTTTGCTTTTGAGTAAAGGGGTTAAGAAAAGAATAAAAATTACAAGTAAATCTTATGTATAATATTTTTTTGCAGACAGTTACAAATACAACAGAGGTGGTATCCACTACAAAAACTTTAAATATTTTGGAACTTGCCACCAAAGGCGGTTGGATTATGATAGTACTTGCTTTGTTGGGCTTACTTGTTGTCTATGTTTTTGTTGAAAGATACATAGCAATAAACAAAGCCTTAAAGCAAGACACCACTGTTTTTATGAATAGGGTAAAAGATTGTATTCACAATAGTGATTTGCAAGGAGCAAAAAACATTTGTGAAGCCAATAACTCTCCTATAGGCAGAATGATAGGCAAGGGCTTGACACGATTGGGGAGACCTTTGAATGATATTAATCAAGCCGTAGAAAACGTAGGAAAAATGGAAATATCCAAAATGGAAAGTGGTGTTTCTATGCTTGCGACCATCTCCAATTTGGCTCCTTCCATAGGTTTTCTTGGTACGGTTACGGGTATGATTAAAGCCTTTTTTGATATGGCAAATGCGGGTAACAACATAGATATACAATTACTTTCGGGTGGTATTTATGAGGCTATGGTAACCACTGTGGGAGGTTTGATAGTAGGACTTATTGCCTCATTTCTTTATAGTATTATAGTAGGAAGAATAAATAAAATGGTACTCATTTTGGAGTCTCGTACTATGGAATTTATGGACTTGTTGCACGAACCGGCTTAAATAAAAGATTATGTTAGAAAGTAGAAATAAAATTAGTCCTGCTTTTAATTCTTCTTCAATGTCGGATTTGGTGTTTTTGTTACTTATATTTTTTATGCTAACCTCAACACTGATAAGTCCTAATGCAATAAAAATGCTTCTTCCTAAAAGTTCCTCAGGGCAAACTATGGCAAAACAAAACGTTACTGTTTCCATAGACGCACAAGAGAATTTTTATGTGGAGAATTTACCAAAAACATTGGAGGAATTAGAGCCTTTTTTGGAGGGATTGTTGTCCAATACCTCCGAAGGAACTGTAAAATTACATTCGGATAAAACAGTGCAAGTACAGAGTATTGTTTATGTTATAGATGCTGTAAATCATATAAATCAGAGGCATAATAGCAAACACAAAGTAATACTTGCTACAGAAAGTCCTAAGCAATAAATAAGTTATGTACGCAGGGGATAAAGATATAAATTCTGAAAACAAACGTAAAGACCAAAAACGGAGGTTGATTAGCGGAGCAATAACACTGCTGTTTTATTTGCTTGTTTTTGTGTTGCTGTCTTTTCTTGGACTACCTTATCAAGACCCACCGCCTGCAGAACAAGGTGTAGAGATTAGTGCAGGAGATTTGACCGATATGGGAGATGCTGTTATGGGGGCTATGGGAGGAGATATTGCACAAGAAAGACAATCTAACCTTTCTCCAGATGATGCTGATAACATTGCAACTCAAAACACAGAAGATTCTCCTATAACAAGTAAGACTACAAAAACACAAAATAAAAAACAACCAAAAACTCCCACTGTGGAAAACGATGCTATGTTTCCGGGCAAAAAAGGAGCAAAAGGTAATGGACAAGGGGCTGGCTCGGGATATGGTCAAGGAGAAAACGGTACAGGAGGCGGTGGAAATGGTGCAAATGCTTTGGGTGATGGCTATTCTTTGAATGGTAGGACGGCAAAATTTCTTCCCAAACCCGAAACTAACAAAAAAGAGACAGGCAATGTGGTTGTTATGATAGAGGTTAACCCTGATGGACAAGTTATTAACGCTCGAGCAGGAGTCAAGGGTACAACTTTAATGGATAGTAATATTTGGAGAAAATGCGAACAAGCAGCAAAAAAAGCGAAGTTCTCCGCCAAAGAAGATGCTCCCGAAAAACAAAGAGGAACAATAACCTATCATTTTGTTTATTAATATAAGATTTTCTAATGTATACAGCAATAAAATAATAGGCTATAATAAGTTGTAAAAAACTATAATAGCCTATTTGTATTTTATCTCTCTTTCTTTTTAGAGGAGAAGGTGATTTTATTTTCGTATAATTGTTTTTATACTATTGAAGTAGGAGTGGTTAACGCTAACTCGGTGTAAGAAATTGATGAAAAAACTTTTTTCAGGAAATCGCGTAAATACCCACTTAAAAGTCAAAAATAAGGATGCTACTATTGATTATCAATGAGTTAGCCTTTTTTGAAGGGTCGAAAATGGGCATTTTTCTTGAAAATCAGCGTTTTCTAGAGGTTTTTTGAAGAAAAATTTTTAGAAATCGGGATTTTGCAAAAATGAATCTTCGTTTTATTTCGACGAATCTTCGTTTCGAGAAATCGAAACGAAGATTCGTTATTGTTGATTATCAGATAGTTATAAGGATAAAAAATGGAATTTTTGAGGTAGGTATCTTTTTCTCTTACAAAGTTACGAAGATTTTTTGACCTGACCAAACGCGTGCACACTTTTTATTTGTAACTTATTGATTCTCAGTAAACCTATTTCGCACCCACAGGGTGCTTTTTATAGGGCAAAGCCGTTAACTTTATAGGTTTGAATAGATTATAAAGAATTGGCATAAGTTAGCATAAATTGAGATAAGGGCAAAGCCGTTACTTTTTTATTCTTTCTTACACCGAGTTAGCGTAGTGGTTAGGTATTTAGGGGTTGTTCCCCACATAAGTTTATCTCTAATGGCTTTGAAAAAATCTTGATTTTCTAAACGGACAAGATTCCAAAAATATGGCGACTTTTTAAGCAATACCTCAATATTATTTTTTTGAAATATGCTATACCCGTCCAAGAGCATTTCGCACTTGTTATCTATTTGAGCAATACGTACCCTTACTTCTGAATTGTCAGATATGATTATAGGTCTAAGAGTTAGATTATGAGGTGCTATGGGAGTAAGACACAAACATTGACTCAAAGGACTTACTATTGGTCCTCCTGCTGCCATAGAATAGGCAGTACTACCAGTAGGAGTGGCCAAAATAATACCATCTGCCGAATAGGTGGAAAGATATTTATCATCTACAAACACCTCTATATTTATTATACTGCCTCTATTTGTGGAAAGAAAACATGCCTCATTCACTGCAAAGTGTCTTTCCTCTGCTTGATTAGGGTATTTAACCTCAAGTATTGGTCTTTTTTCTATGGAAAAATTATTCTTCTTTATTTCAGAAACAAGATTAGCAATATCCTCCCTACCTGCTGTAGTTAAAAAACCCAAATGTCCGAGATTTACCCCCAAAACCGCTATCTGTGTTCCTATAACAAATTCCACAGTGTCCAACATTGTGCCATCTCCTCCAAGAGAAAGCAATATATTGTTATCTTGTTTAAGGTCTGATTTATGGCAAAAGGTTTTAATAGCAGGACTTTGGGGCAGAAAATCTTTTATGGCAACAAACAAAGGTTCCCAAACAACTATCTCATCATAGTTGAAACAAAGATTTTCAAACAACAGTCGTATAGATTTTTTATCTTTTTCGTTCTCTGGTGTTTTTCCAAAAATATAGATAGACATATTTTTAAAGAGTTATTTTAAACGGGTTTTCTACACTTAACTCCCCTTCCAAACGCTTTTGAATAAGAGCAGAAAGTCCCTCTCTTAATTCTTTGATTTTGCTTTTTGATAACACGCTTTGACAAAAAGCATTCATCAAAAGCATTTTGGCTTGCTTTTCAGAAATTCCTCGAGTTTTAAGGTAGTAAAGAGCATTTTCGTCTAATTGACCGGTAGTTGCTCCGTGTGAACATTGAACATCATCGTTATAAATTTCTAATACTGGTTTGGTATTTACCTTTGCTTTATCAGTTAGCAATATATTGTTGTTTGTCTGTTTTGCCTCGTTGTTCTTAGCATAGTAGTCAACAAAAATATGCCCCATAAAGTTGGCTTTTGCTTCATCATCCAATATCCCTTTAAAAAGTTGCGTGCTTTTGCAACCATCTTTCAAATGACGTACCTCTATAATGTTCTCTGTGCTTTGTTCTTTGTCCATAAGGTACAAACCGTTGATATCAGCCTCAGAATGTACATTATTAAAATTAAGTCTTAATTTATTATTGAGTTTGCCTCCGTTAATAGCGAGAAAAAAAGTTTGCAAATAAACATTATCTGATACATCAAAAAGCAAATCAGAAGAAATATAAGTTTGATTATTAACATTCTCCATCTTATAAAAAGCTATTTGAGAATAGGAGTCAAGTTTTATGTTCATTGTATGAGAAAACTTGACTTGACAAGCGGGCAAAGTATCATCACAATACAATATTGTAACCTTAGCGTTTTTTCCCACAAATATGCTCAACTCTTCGTTTTCCTCTTCTTTAACATCATTTTTAAGCAAGTTGATTATTTGCAAAGGTTTATCTATTTGAGCAAAATCTTTTATAGTTATGAGAGTATGCTTGTTTTCTTTGTTTTCTATTCTTACCAAACCTTTTAATTCTGCAAATTCTTTGTCATTTACAGGAATAAAAGTTCCATTATCTTTTTTTATCTTTATAGTATTCAAATCGGGAATGTTGCACGCAAAACACTCACACATATTACTTATAGTTGTCATTTTTTTTTTGATTGCTTTTGACTATCATTTTAATAAACTAAAAAACTATACAAATATTTTACTACCTTTGCAAAAAATACAAAAAAGTTAGATGGATATAATTATAGCAGGGGATGGAGAAGTCGGTTTTCATTTAGCCAAGACTCTTTCAAAGATAAAGCACAATATAACAGTGGTAGACCCTCATTCGGAGTTGCTTCGTTTGTTGCAAACAGATAATGATTTGCTAACCATAGCGGGCGAGAGTACCTCTATTTCTGTACTCAAGGAGGCTGGAGTTTCTTCTTGTGATTTGCTTATTTCAGTACTTCACGAGGAAAGTATAAATATCATTACTTGTATGTTGGGTAAGCGTTTGGGAGCAAAGCGTACCATTGCGAGAATCAACTCTATAGAATACCTTAACGATGAAAACAAAAGTATGTTCAAAGCCTTGGGTATTGATGAAATGGTTTGCCCTGAGCGTATTGCCGCCAAAGAAATAACCAATCTTTTAACAAGAAATACTGCAACGGAGGTTTTTGATTTTTCCAACGGACTATTAAGTATTTATATGACAAGAATAGATACTGATGCTGTTTTTATAGACAAAACCATAATGGAAACCACCCAACTTTACCCTCAAATGGATGCTCGTATAGTTTGCATAGTAAGACAAGGGCAGACCATAATACCAGGTGGCAATGACTATTATAGAAAAGGGGATTTGGTCTATCTTTTAGTAAAACCTGAGGGATTGGAAGTTGTCAAGGAATTGTTCAAAAAGAAAGATTTTAGAATAAAAAACGCCATGATAATAGGTGGCGGTCGTATAGGAAGAAGAGCGGCTTTGAATCTTGAAAACATTATGCAACTAAAACTCGTTGAAGAGAATAAGGACAGATGTTTAAAATTACTTGACGAACTTTCCTCTACTATGGTAATAAACGGCAATGGCTCTGATATTTCTTTGCTTTTGGACGAAGGATTAAGAGATACTGATGCTTTTATTGCGACTACTGATTCTACAGAAACCAATATTCTTTCTTGTCTTCATGCTCACAAACAAGGAGTAAAAAAAACCATAGCCTTAGTAGAAAATATCAATTATATAGATGTTTCTCAAGACATAGGAATAGATACTATTATAAACAAAAAATTGATAACTGCCTCTTATATTGCTCGTTTTACTCTTAACGGGGAGGTAACCTCTTCCAAATGGTTGAGTGGTATAGATGCTGAAGTTTTTGAGGTGATTGTAAAAGAAAAAGCACCCGCAACCAAAACTACTATAATGAATCTTACTATTCCTCAAGGCGTAAGCATTGGTGGAATAATAAGGGATGGCACATCTTTCATAGCAAGAGGAGATACACAAATAGAATCAGGAGATAAGGTTGTTGTTTTCTCGTTACCCGAAGTCGCGAATAAAGTTATGAAGTTATTTAATTAAAATACTGAATTATTTTTTTATAACTCATAATGGCTTACACCCACAGCCTGCACCCTCAGGGTGTTTTATAAGGGTACAGGCTAAGCCTGTTTTATAAGGGTAGAGTTTATAGGTTAGCATAAGTTTTTATGAGTTAGTATAAGTTAATATAACGCAAAGCGTATGATAAAAAATACGGGTTTTGCCCTTATAAGACACCCTGTTGGTGTAGGCTGTGCCTGTTTTGTTTTTTTATATGAGGGATATACAAATTTATTTTAATATCTTTGCAAGATAAAAAGGGACAGGAAAAACAATTTATTTTGGTTTTTATTTTTCATTTTGGGATATATGAATTTTAGGAAAAAATTATGAAAGAAAAAATATTATTTATAATAAACCCTATATCCGGTATAGGGAAACAAAAGATAGTAGAGCAGGCTTTGGAAGAGTATTTGGACAAGCAAAAATATAATTACCATATAGCTTACACTCAATATGCTCACCATGCCACGCTAATAAGCGGGGAGGCTGTAAAAAACGACTACTCTACTGTT
The DNA here is from genome assembly GCA_964626385.1 of uncultured Bacteroidaceae bacterium. Classification (GTDB taxonomy): domain Bacteria; phylum Bacteroidota; class Bacteroidia; order Bacteroidales; family P3; genus Scybalousia_A. Next base: position 12,807 of record CAZVEO010000023.1, on the reverse strand, counting down.
ATTGCTGTGGGTGGTGATGGGTCAATAAATGATTGCGTAAGAGGACTTATAGGTTCTAATACCAAACTCGGCATAATACCTGCAGGTAGTGGCAATGGTTTGGCTCGCTGTTTGCATGTTCCTTTGGATATAGCAAAGGCAATAGAGGTTATTAATCTTAATAATCATAGAAGAATAGATACTGTAAATCTTAACAATCTTCCATACGCTTCGGTTGCTGGTGTAGGTTTTGATGCTTTAATAGCCAAAGAGTTTACGGGAAGTAAGGTTAGGGGTTTTCAAACTTATCTAAGGCTTGTGCTTAAAGATTATTTGAATTACAAGCCAAAAAAATATACTCTTATTGTAGACGGAGAAAGAATAGAAAAAGAGGCTTTGTTTATCTCTTTTATGAATTCTAATCAGTTTGGTTACAATGCTATAATTGCACCAAAAGCCTCTTTGAATGATGGTCTTTTGGATGTGGTTGTGGTAAAAAAACCGCCTATCATATTAACGCCTTTGGTTGTGCAAATGATGTTTTTTCACAAAATGGATATATCTCCATACGTAGAAACTTTTAGAGCAAAACAAGTGGAGGTAATAAATTTTGAGGACGGTGTGTTAAACCTTGATGGTGAAGGAATAGAATACAAAGAAAAAGAGTTAAAATTTTGTGTTGAGCCTAATAATCTAAATGTAATAGTCCCTGATAAAAAGAACAAACAACCATTCCTTAGTGAAAAGAAGATACTTGATTTAATAAAAAGCATAATATATGAATCTCCAAAAAAAGAATAATAGAGATAAGGTTGTATATTCTACTGACCCTAATTTTGTTTTTGAACAAGAAGAACAAGAAGAAGTAGAAACACTTGAAAATCAAAAACAAAATCTATGTATATCATTGGATAAAAAGCAAAGAGCAGGTAAAAAAGTTACCCTTGTCAGCAACTTTGTAGGCAAACAAGGAGACCTTTTGAATTTGTCCAAAATACTTAAAACAAAGTGTAGTGTTGGTGGAAGTGTTAAGGACGGGAAAATTGTATTACAAGGGGATTTTAGAGAAAAGATTTTTGAAATACTTACAAATTTAGGTTACAAATCCAAAGTGATAAAATAAAGTAGAAAAATGAAAAATATATTGATAACCGGAGCCAACGGTCAACTTGGTATGAGTATCAGAAAAATAAGTAAGAATTATGACTTTAATTTTATTTTTACTGATTATATGGAATTGGATATTACTGATAACAAGGTAGTTGAAGATTTTTTTACTCAAAATGATATTTCCATTGTAATCAATACTGCCGCTTATACAGCGGTTGATAATGCTGAAGAGGATAAACAAAAGTGTAATTTAGTAAATAACATAGCAGTAGAGAATCTTGCAAAAATATGTCAAAGTAAGAATGCTTATTTTATTCATGTTTCGACTGACTATGTTTTTGATGGCAAATCTTCTCGTCCTTATTTTCCTACAGATATGCCTAACCCTATAAATATTTATGGGCAAAGCAAGTTTGCAGGAGAGAATAAAGCCTTGTCTTGTTGTAAAAACTCTATAGTTGTTCGTACCAGTGGAGTTTATAGTGAGTTTGGAAAAAATTTTGTCAAAACAATGCTTAGTCTTTGTGCCTCTAAAACGGAATTAAATGTTGTCTATGATCAAACTATGTCACCTTGTTATGCTACTGATTTGGCACAATGTTTAATGGCTATTGCAAACAAAGTAATAAAAGAAGGTATGCCTAAGAAGAAATATAGATTATTGCATTTTAGTAACGAAGGAGTGTTATCTTGGTATGATTTTGCAAAAAAAATAAATGACCTATCTATATTAAAATGTAATATAAATCCCATACTTTCAATTGAATACCCGACTAAAGCTCAACGCCCCAACTATTCGGTTTTGGACAAAAGTTTAACAAAAGAATATTTACAAATAAGTATTGCTCATTGGGAAGATGCTTTAAAAGAATGCTTAAAAGTATTATGAAAAATTTGCAAAAAATAATTGCTATCTTATTAGTTTTGTTGTTATTATCAAGTTGTAGCAATGTTAAAAGAATAAACAAACCCAACTCCACTAAACGTACAACAACTCGAAATGTTACAAAAAAAGAAAACCGTCCTTCCACTTCTTCCTCTGAGAGAAATACAACAATGACAAACAATGATATTTATGCTTTGTCTATGAAAGAATTGAAGCAATATGGGTCTAATTTGACTGATTATTGTATTTCTTGGGTAGGTACTCCTTACAAAGCGGGAGGTACAACAAAACAAGGTGTGGATTGCTCGGGATTTGTTACTACTGTGTATAAGGATTTATATGATATAACTCTTTCAAGGCGAAGCTCTGACATGGCAAAAGATGTAGACATATTGAGTGATAAGAAAAAAATGAAAGAAGGCGACCTTATATTTTTTGGCAAAGGGAGAATAAACCATGTTGGCATATTTATAAGGGGAGACAAATTTATTCATGCCTCTTCTTCAAAGGGTGTGATTGTCTCTTCTTTGGAAGAAACTTATTGGAAAAACAATTATCATTCTTGCGGTCATCACCCCAAAAGAAAATAATTCAAGACAACATACATTTAATTACAAAAACAACTATTAAGTATTTATGAATTTCTTTTTATTTAATGCAAACTCCCCTTTGTTGTTTACACAAACTATTTTCTGGGTGTTTCTTTTGGGAGTTATGCTTGTTTTTGGACTGATTAAGAACAAGATAAAACTTTCTCATATTTGGTTGTTGTTAGTTAGTTACTTTTTTTACTACAAATCTTCGGGCAACTTTGTTATTTTGCTCTTATGTGTAACGCTTATTACCTTTTTTACTGCAAGACTTTTAGGAAAAATAAATTCCAAACTGCTTAAAAGAATTGTACTCTTTTTTAGTATATTGTTAGATGCTTCTTTTTTGTTGTATTTTAAGTATACGTATTTTTTTATAGATTTGGTAAATCAGATTTGGGAAACCGATATTGTTGCGGTGGATTATCTTTCTTTGTTTGTCAATAATAGTTTTGGAACAAATTTTTCTGTTGATAAAATAATTCTTCCTGTGGGTATATCTTTTTTTACTTTTCAGGCTATCAGTTATTTGGCAGATGTGTATAAGGAAAAAGTAGACTATAAAACCTCGTTTTTAGACTTTGCTTTTTATCTAAGTTTTTTTCCTCAACTTGTGGCAGGACCAATAGTAAGGGCAGAGAATTTTTTGCCTCAACTAAAAAAGCTTTACTCTATATCAAAAGAGGACTTTAATATTGCTTTTTTTCTTATACTCAATGGTTTGATAAAAAAAATATTTGTTTCCGATTATATTTCTATAAATTTTGTAGATAGAGTTTTTGCCTCGCCTGATACTTTTAGCGGAGTGGAAAATCTTCTCGCCTCCTATGGTTATACTTTACAAATCTATTGTGATTTTAGTGGTTATACTGACATAGCCATAGCTGTTTCGCTTTTGTTTGGTTTTCGCTTGCCCAAAAACTTTGACTCGCCTTATAAAGCTGTGAATATTACGGAGTTTTGGCGCAGGTGGCATATTTCTCTTTCTTCATGGCTGAAGGATTACATCTATATACCGCTCGGAGGCAATCGCAAAGGAAAAATAAGACAATACTTCAATCTTTTGGCAACTATGCTTATAGGAGGTTTTTGGCATGGAGCAAATCTTAAGTTTGTTTTTTGGGGATTTTGTCATGGAGTGTTGCTTATTATGGATAAAGTGCTAAAATATTTTACTAAACAATTGCAAAACAATAAAATATATAGATTTTTTTCAGCAATAATATGTTTTCATCTTGTTGCTACGCTTTGGATATTTTTTCGTGCAGATAGTTTTGAAGATGCGTATATGGTTTTGCAAAAAATATCCTCACTCAATATCAATGCGTTTTTGCCAGTTATAACAGCCTATTGGAAACCCTTGAGTATAATAGTTTTTGCTCTTATCATACACATTTTACCTTTGAAAGCAAAAGAGTATATAAGAAGCACTTTTTATCGTTCTCCTTTGGTGTTAAAAATAGCCTTTGCTTTGTTAGTGGTATTTGTGCTTTCTCAAGTAAAAAGTTCAAGCATACAGCCATTTATATATTTTCAATTCTGATTTTAATGATTAATTCTATTTTTAAAGTTAAGATATGTTGGAAAAAGTTACTATCCTCCAAAATAGGTGTGAAGTATATTAAAATTTAGTATATAATTTGATGTTTTTTTATAAAAAGTAAAAAAGTTTGTCAATGATATGATTAAGTTTCAAAATATTTTCTATTTTTGCATATTATAATTAATAATAGATTATTCACTATAAAAACTATATGGATATGAAAAGAGTTTTGGGCGGTATTTCAATGATTTGTTTGGTTTTGCTTATGATTTCATGTGGTTCATTGGGCAAAATGCAGAAAAATCATCCAACTGTTCGTTACCAACATTCTCCTAACCCTATGGAGACAACGGGAAACAAGGTTATTATTACAATAAATGGTAACGTTCCGAAAAATTATTTCCAAAAAGATGCTGTGGTTTATCTTCAACCTGTGCTAACTTGGGAAACTGGAGAGGTAATCTTATCACCTATGAGTCTTAAGGGCGAAAAAGTTGATGGTAATGGTAAAACCATAGAAAAGAAATCTGGAGGAAGGTTTATGTACAGGGATACCATAGCCTATAGAAAAGGCATGGAAAGTGCTGTCTTGACACTTAACCCTGTAGCCTACAAATCTAATGCTGTTAATGAGGCAAATGCAACAAGGAGCGAGGCTTTGGAAAATGAAGGAGCAATAGAACTTGGAAATGTAAAAATAGCACAAGGTATCAACTCCACTTCCAACCGCGTGGATATAAAAGGAGATATGACTCTTACGGCTCCAGATTATGCAGTTTCTACTGATGAACTTATGACAAGCAATATATATTTTACCGTAAATATGTATAATCTTAATTGGGACAATGCTTTAAACAAAAAAATGGAAGCAAAACGTTCTGTTAACTCAATGAAGTCCTACATAGTAAACAATCAAGTTCCAAAACAGATATATGTTAATGCTTGGGCTTCCCCTGAGGGTGAAGAGTCCTATAATATAGGTTTGTCAAAAAAACGTGCTGAAACTACTCAAAAGGTAGTGGACAATATGCTGACAGAGGCTTTGACAGAAAGAGCAAAAGCAGAAAACATTAAAGCTGGTGATATAAATAAATATGTAGAAGATGCTAGGAAAGATATTGTTATTACTACCAATGCAAAGGGTGAGGACTGGGATAATTTTGTAAAATTGGTAGAAGGAAGTTCTTTGAGTGAGAAAAATACGGTTATAAATGTGGTTAAATCTCAACCTGATAAAGTACGTAGAGAGCAAGAAATAAGAAATATGTCTGTTGTCTTCCGTCAGATAGAAGAGGATATTTTACCTACTTTGCGTAGAGGTGAGATTGCTTTCTCTTTTTCCGGTGTGCAAAAGACCGACCAAGAACTTGCCAAAATGGCTTTGACCAATCCTGATAATCTTACGTATGATGAGCTGATGTATGCGGCTTCTCTTTCTCACAACTATGCAGTAAAACTGCAAGTATATGAGGCAGTAACAGAACGTTTTCCTTCCCAATGGCAAGGTTGGAATAATGCCGGCTCAACAGCACTTTATCTAAATCAATTGGACGATGCACAGAAGTACTTGGAAACTGCTCAAAAACTTTCTGCCGACAACGGTGATATAGAGAATAATTTGGCTTTGCTTTATTTAGCTCTGAATGATGAGCAAACAGCAGCACAATACATTGATAAAGCCATAGAACATGGTAATGAGCAAGCCTCAGCTAATGCCGCAATAGTAGCAATACAGAAAGGAGAGTATGAAAAAGCAGCAGATTTGCTACAAGATAGACGTTGTACCTACAACCTTGCTCTTGTGCAGTTGTTGAGTGGTAATACAGGTAATGCTATTAGAACTTTAGACTGTTGTATGGACCAAACCTCAGAGGTATATTATTTGAGGGCGGTTTGCTATGCTCGCTTGGACGATGTGCCTGCTTTGGTTAAGAATTTAAAGACGGCTTGCGAAATGGAGCCTGCTTATAAATATCAAGCAAAAAATGATGTAGAATTTAGACGTTATCAGTCACAAATAGAATTTCAAAATATCATAAATAACTAATTTTTACAAAGAATAAAAGAAAGGTGCGTCGGTTGTTTTTGTGGACTGACGCACCTTTCTTTTATGAGGTATTGAAAACTATGGTATTCCTTGCAAAAGGAAAAAAGTTTTTGGTACTTTTTCTATTCCAATACAAAAAAAATTACTACCTTTGCAACTTATTTGTTTTAAACTAAAATTATTGTAATATTAACTAAATAGAAAATAACATTTATGGCGGAACAAAGTAAGGTAAAAGCATGGTTATCTCAACTCAATGATTCAAAAGAAAAATTTGGTTCAAAAGAATGGTTTAAAGCCTATGGGTTAGTAGTATTAGGAACGTTGATTTTTGTAATAGCAGACACAATGTTCAACAATCCGTATCACTTAGCACCCGGTGGAACCTATGGATTGAAAAACGTATTGAATACTCTTTTTCCATGGGAACTTTCTTATTATTTGATATGTTTGGATTTACCTTTAATGATAATAGGTCTTATAATTTTAGGACCTCGTTTTGGTGTAAAAACTTTATTATCTGTTGTTTTAGGGTATTTATTTGTTTGGCTTATAGAAAACACTTGGGGTTATGCTCCTATAATTCATGTTGGCGACTGGGCTAATGTGCCTGTTGCAGGAGCTATAGAAGTAGCAAAATCTCCTAGATGGGATTGGGTAACTTTTTTACCTAATCATATGGGGCAGTATTTTGTGCCTGACTACGTGCTTAATACTATAGTTTCTGGTTTGTTGTATGGAGTCGGTATAGGATTAATATTCAAAGCAGGAGCAACTTCTGGTGGAAGTGATATTATATCAATGATTATCAACAAATATACCCATCTTTCTTTAGGAACCTTGGTTATTATTATAGATTCTTGTATTGCTTTAACCTCTCTTTTCATAGGAGGTGATATACGTTTGCCGTTGTATAGCGTGTTGCTTATCTATATAGAAGGAAAGGTAATAGATATGATTGTGCCACCTACTCCTAAGAAGAAAAAGGAAGTTTCTCAAGTAGCGTAGTTTTGTTTTAATGATTAAAAAATAAATGAGTACTATGGAAAAATTTTGTCAAAGTTGCGGTATGCCAATGAAAAAGGACCCGCAGGGTGGGGGAACAGATGCAAATGCTAACAAAAGCGAAAGGTATTGTAGTTATTGTTATCAAAAGGGCGAATTTACCTTTAAAGGAACGGTAATAGAATTTCAAGATTTTGTAAAAAACAAACTAATAAACGCTGGACATAATAAATTTATGGCATGGTTACTTACTCGAGGTATGAAACGATTGGAAAGGTGGAGAACAAAATAGAAATGTGATAAGTTAAGGTCTATACAAGAGTTATAGACCTTATTTTTTTACCTGAGTCAATAATAAAGATAGATAGGTTTTCGTTGAAGAAAAATAATAATTCTATTTGTTTTACTAATGAAAAATATATTTTTTTGTCTATTTCTTTGTTTTTTCTTTTTTCTTAATGCTGAAAACATTAGAGTAAGAATCTATACGGATAATAATATTAAAGAGGTATCTTTGGCTGTTTCCTTTGGTAATTATACTATAGAAAATCAATCTATAAAGAAAAATACCAAAGTGCGATTGTCTTTGCAAGATACCAAAGTTGCTTTGTATATCAATGATAGTTTGTTTTGCAGTAAAGATACAATCAAAATTGTTTCAACAGATGCTAAATGTTTTTTTCAAATAACTCCCAATGGTCTAAAATCAAGACGTTATGATAATAATTTGGAAGTAACCACAACTAAAGATTGCAAATCACTATTGCTTATTAACGATGTAGAAATAGAAAACTATATTGCTGGAGTAGTACAGAGCGAAGCTGGAGGAGCAAGTGATAATGTGGAATTTTTTAAGGTGCAAGCCATTTGTTGTAGGACTTATATGCAAAGAAATATTAATAAACATCAAAAGGAGGGCTATAATCTTTGCGACCAAGTCAACTGTCAAGTTTATTTTTCAAGAGCAAATAAAGAACAAGTTATAGAGGGTACTCACAAAACTATGGGAGAAATTATAGTAGACGAAAAAGATAAACCAATAGAAACTCTTTTTCATTCCAATTCTGGAGGACAAACTGCTAATGCACAAGATGTTTGGGGTAAAGAGGTCAGTTACCTAAAAAGTATAGTAGATTCTTTTTCCATAGGTCAACCCAACTATACATGGGAAAAAGAAATAAGCGAAAAAGAGTGGCTTAACTATTTTAAAAACAAGGGGATAAATATTAAAGATTATAATAATAAAGTTGAACTTCTTAATTTTTCTCAACAAGAGGGAAGAAAAGACAAGATATTTGATATAAGCCTAGTACAAATTAGGAAAGATTTTAAACTCAAAAGTACTTTTTTCTCTGTCCAACCTTGGGGAGGCAATGTAAAACTCAAAGGTAAAGGTTATGGACATGGTGTTGGTCTCTCTCAGGAAGGTGCTGCTAAAATGTGCGAAGAAGGTTATGAGTATTGGCAAGTAATAGAACACTATTATTATGGAGTAAAAATAAAAGATAAATAGGTAACTTTTTTTGTCAAACTACGTATATTCTAATAAGATATTGTTGATAAACTGCTAAGAGAAAATAAAAAAATATAACAAAACATAACAAAATAATGTTTTACATAGGCAATATTTGAAATAATTTTTATAATTTTGCCTTTTGCTATGAGTAGAAGTAATTAAACTAATTTAAGAATTATAATAACAAATAAAACAATAACTAAAAAAATCTAATTTTATCATGGGAATAGATACTTTAGTAAGAAGTAAAGCGTATAAACAAATTACTGCAAAACTTTATGGTGTAGGTGCCTCTATCGTTATCATTGGTGCCTTATTTAAAATTAATCACTGGCCTTTTGCTACCGAGTTACTTATTGTAGGTATGCTTACTGAGGCTGTGATATTCTTTTTCTCAGCCTTTGAGCCTTTGCATGTTACTTATGATTGGTCTTTGGTTTTTCCTGAGTTGGCTGGTATGGAAGGCTTAACTCCTCAAGAAGAGGACGAGAAAAAACGTCTCATACACGAACAACAAAAAGAAAACCCTTCAGCTTTTGGTGGTATAAAAGGTGAAGGAGGTATAAATATTATAGGTGGAGCCTCAGGAGATATAGTTCTTGGTGGAACAAGTGGTGCATCTGCAACTCAAGAATTAGACAAAATGTTGGAAGATGCCAAAATAGGACCAGAACTTATAGAAAGCCTTGGCAAAGGATTACAAAAATTATCTGATACAGCAGAAGGACTTTCTTCTGTTGCCAATGCGGCAGAAACCTCAGATAAGTTTATCAAAAATGTATCCGAAGCCTCCAATAGTGTTGTGGAATTGACCAATGCTTATAAAAAGACTTCTGATTATCTTAACAAAGACCTTTTGGCTTCAGGCGAATACTTGTCTTCTGTACAAGAGGCTACAAGTGCAGTGTCTACTCTTGCCAATATATACAAAGAAACGGCTAATACGCTTTCAGTAGGAGATGCTTCCTATATAGATGGTTTGAAAACTATGGCTACAAGTCTTGCTTCTATCAATGCTCTTTATCAAATGCAGATAGAGAACTCTTCAGCTCAGTTGGAGGCAACCAAGAATGTACAAGAGAGAATAGATAACCTTGTTGTAAATTTTGCAGATACAGCAGAAAATGTATTAAAATACAAAGAACAAGTAAACGCTTTATCAAAGAAAGTTGGTTCTTTGAACGATATATATGGAAATATGCTTGCTGCTATGCAGGTTAAAGGTTAGTAATATTGTTTAATAAAATAGGATATTTATAAAAATAAAAATAAATTATGGCTGCTACAAATTGTCCCGAAACCCCGCGACAGAGAATGATTACAATGATGTATTTGGTCTACACGGCTATGTTGGCACTGAATGTATCGGCGGAGATTTTGCAGTCATTCATTACGGTAGGCGATAGTTTGGAAGTAACAAATAATTTGCTTCTTTCCAAAACTGAGAGTGCTTATCAAATGTTTGAGAATGCGTATAACAATAACGAGGGGAAAGTAGGACCGAGTTGGGAAAAGGCTAAACAAGTGAGAAAAGCCACAAAGGAGATATTGGACTATTTGGATGAGGTAAAGTATGGTGTAATTTCACATACTGACGGCAAGCCTATTGCAGAGGTTAAAAAACTTGTTAAAGAACAGGGTTTTAATGCAATAGAAAAGAAGGATAACTATGATGCTCCTACATATTATTTTTGTGCAGGCACAGATGATGGTAGTGCAGGTAAAGCTCTTGAAATGAAAAAGAAAATAGATGCCTACCAAACTCAAATGCTTAATTTGTGTGCTGATAGATTCAAAGCACAATTGAAGAAAGTACAAATAGATACAAAATCAATGCACAAAAATGCAGCAGGACAGTCATTGAACTGGCAGATGTATAATTTTTATCACACCGTCCTTGCTGCGGATGTAGTTATAATAAACAAATTGAAGTCAGAAATAGAAAACTCAGAATATGACCTTATCAATGCCTTATATTCTGCTATATCTGCAGATGATTTCAAATTTGATATGGTTAAAGCAAGAGTTATTCCTAAATCTACATATGTAATGCAAGGGGATTCATACGAGGCTGATGTTATAGTTGCTGCTTATGATTCTCGTTCTCAATTGAGAGGAGATGTGAGGGGGCAAAATATAGTAGGTGATTCTGGTACTTTGAAGTTAAAATTTGGTGCCGGTGCTTTGGGACCTCAAAAATATAAAGGTACTGTTTTTGTAAAAAGAGAAACGGGAGAAATGCCATACGAATTTGAGGGAGAATATTTTGTTGCAGCACCGAGTGTAACTATTTCGGCTACAAAGATGAATGTCTTTTATATTGGTGTGGATAATCCTGTTAGTGTGGGCGCTCCTGGTATCAATTCAAAAGACCTTGTTGTTACTATTTCAGGTTCCAATGGTGCTACTATAAAACCAGATAACAATGGTTCATATATAGTCAACGTTAAAACTCAAGGCAAATGTAATATAAACGTTGCAGCCAAAGTAGGCAATCAAACACGTAATCTTGGCTCTATGGAGTATAGAATAAAACGTATTCCTGATGCTACGGTTAAGATAGGTAATTTCTCTGGTGGCAAGGTAACCAAAGAGTCTTTGTTAGCTAATAGAGGTTTTCGTGTGGATATGACGGGTTTTGATTTCCCTGTAACTTATACTGTTACCAACTACAAAATTTCTTTCATTACAGGAGGTGAGGGTAGTATTCCTATTCAAGGTAGAGGCAATGCCTTTACTCCGGAGATTACCAACCAAATACAAAAACTTAGAAGGGGGAACAGAATAGTTGTGGAGGAACTTAGAGTCAAAGGACCTGATGGAGAGCGTGCGCCAAGCAATCAAACTATGGTGTTTACCATACAATAAAACATATTTGATAACAACTTAAATATTTAATATTATGAAAAAGATTGTTCTTGTAATGTTGAGTGTATTATTCCTTATAAGTGGAAATACGTTTGCTCAGATAGTAGATGAGAGTGAATCTAATGAAGAATTAGACCAGTTTTATGACAGGCCTATAAACAATAAAGCAAAAAAGCCTTTTGTTTATCCATACGTAAGGGCAGCTGATGTTGTGTGGGAACATGCTGTTTGGAGAACTATTGATTTTAGAGAAAAAATGAATCAAGTTTTTTATTATCCTATAGTACCTCAACAAAGCAGGATGAATATGTATACCATGTTAGACCAAGCCATAAGCAATGGAACTATCAAAGTATATAATGATGATGAATTTAAAGAGGAAGTGGATGATTGGACAAAGCGTAAAGAACTTATGGGCAACACCACTTACGTAAAAGTTTATAAACAAGATTTGGACGGTTTTGAACAAGAGGAAGATTCTTTGGTTACCACTCCTATGGTAGAAGAGGATATTACTACTTTAAGACTGAAAGAGCGCTGGTTTATAGATAAACAAAGAAGTGTGCGAGACGTAAGAATCATCGGTTTTACTCTTGTTTATAATCAACAAAAGGAAAATGAGGGAGTTGTTTCCTCTAATCCGTTAGAAATAGGTTGGGTGCGTTTCAATGACCCAGAGGTTAGAGAACTTTTGGCAAATACTGAGGTGTATAATCCTAAAAATGATGCCGAGAGGAGAAGTTATGATGATATATTCCAAAAACGTATGTTTACCTCTTACATAACTAGAGAAACCTCAACCTATAATAGAAAAATATCTGATTATTTATCAGGAATGGATGCTCTGTACGAGTCTGAGAGAATAGAAGAGTTGTTATTTGATATGGAGCAAGATATGTGGGAATATTAGAAACGCTTAACTATTTAAATTAAAGAAAAAGAGTTGTGTTTTTTTTTATACAACTCTTTTTTTTACTATAATGCAATAGTTTTTTTATAATTCACACCCAAAGACTACACACATAATGTGAGTGTTTTGCTAACAATCTTAAATAATGACACATTTCAATCTATTGTCTTATTATTTTGTGGGTGGTTTGGGTTTTGGAGGTTTGGACTTTTAAAAGATATGAGCCTTGAGGATAGAGTTGCAAATCTATTTTGTAGTTATAGGCTTTTACCACCTCTTCTTCTAAAAGTTTGCCACTCTCATCATACAAAAATATTCTCTCTATCTTATAACCACTATTGATATTTACCTCA
>CAZVEO010000022.1:0-27387 GCA_964626385.1 uncultured Bacteroidaceae bacterium | reverse complement strand
ACTTGCCAAAAGCGCCATCCTCTAATGTTGGCAGCAATCATTCTATCCCAAATAATCTCTTGCCTAATAGTCCAAGAAGTTTTTTGTAACCACATAATAGGGTGAAACATCTCTCCTTTACTCCAACGTGTCTTATGATTATAGAAAAAAGAACCTCCGGGTTTGATTATTCTAAAAAGTTCATTCAAAACTTCTATTTGATTTTTTTGATAATCCTTTTCGTTCATACTATCCTGCATAGCATTGTATTTAACATTCTTTACCAGCCATCCTTTATTTTTTTCTCCCTTATTATAAGGTGGAGAAGTTATTCCTAAATCAACACTATCAGAAGGTATCTTCCTTAACACTTCAATAGTATCACCTAAAATTATATCATTAATAAATCTGGTCATACTATTGAAGCATTAAAAAATTATATAAACTTTTATTGAAATAATGTTCATTTCTTTTAATAGCTTCTTTATCTAAATAAATTACTTTTAATAAAGAAGAATTTTCTATATGTGAAAAATTAAAAGAAGAACTTCTTAAATAAACGCCGTTAGGTCTTTTGCCATGAAACTTATTATCTAAATTATACTTCATTCTGTCTGCTATAACAGAAAAAGGAAACTCTAAAATATAATGCAATTCCCCATCAATAAAACCACTACATAATATATTAAAGTTTTCTTGTATATCTTTGTTTAACCGTTCATAAGTATAATCATTAAAACTGCCATCAGCATTTAATTTAGGTTTAGATTTCTTGTCATTATAACCTTCTGTAATAATATTCTTTGGTTTTGCTTCACAATTAATAGGTTTCGCTCCGATTTCATCGCTATGCTTAAAACCATTGTAACCTAATTTTGCAGAATTATGTTTGTATCCAGCAACAGTTACTGTAATAAATTCTCTTAGAGAAGAAGAGTTTTTGTCGTTCATATAAACGGTAAGTAAATCATTAAGACAAGAAATCAAATTGTCTTTAGACTTACTTACCATTAACTGTGATAATTCACAGTGACTTTTTGTAGCATAAGTGATTATTATCTCAGATAAATCCTTATTCATTATTTATTATATCTTTGGCAATCTTTTGGAGTTACGCATGTGCCAGATGCACGGCAAACAACAACGGGCTCTTTTAAGACTTCTGCTGCTGAAGCACTTATATCCGTTCTGGCTGTTATAACTTTTCTTGCCTCAAAGGTCATCTTACGAGAAGTATTGCCCACTTTGGTTATTTCGCCGTACGCTTCAATATAATCACCGGCATAAACAGGAGCTAAAAACTCCACATTGTCGTATGCACAAAACAAACCTTCATCTCCGTCCTGCTTAATTAATAACTCTGTTGCTACATCACCAAAAAGATTTAACATTCTGGCTCCGTCTACCAAGTTTCCACCATAATGAGCATCGTGAGCACTCATTCTTAATCTTATCGTACTTGTTACTTTTTCCATTTTTTTAAGGTTATTTTTTTAGTAAATTATAACTTAACTATATAGTCCACAAACAAATAAGGTGTTTTAACATTCTCAGGTGCAATTTCTTCAACCTCCTCTTTTACCTCAGCTATAACAACATCAGCAGCCGTTGCCATCAAAGGATTGAAATTCTGAGAAGTACCTTTATAAACAAGGTTGCCAAATTTATCACAAACACTTGCACCTATCAAAGCAACGTCGGCTCTCAAAGGTTTTTCCAAAAGATATTCTTTGCCGTCCAGAGTAATTTTTTGTTTTCCTTCTTCCACAACAGTACCTAATCCGGTAGTAGTCAAAAAACCTCCTATACCTGCTCCCGCACAACGTATTTGCTCAGCCAAAGTACCTTGTGGTATTAGTTGAACTTCCATTTCTCCGCTTATCATTTTTTCTCCCGTAATAGGGTTGGTGCCAATATGAGAGGCTATAACTTTTTTAACACAATTGTTTGCTACCAAATAACCTGAGCCAAATTCAACGAATGAAGTATCGTTGCAGATAATGGTTAGGTCTTTTGTGCCTTGTTTTACTATTTCTTCTATTATTTTGTTGGCAGAACCAGACCCCAAAAACCCGCCAACCATAACCGTCATACCGTCCTTTATCATTGAAGCGGCTTGACTTATATCTATTCTTTTACTCATTGGTTTATATGTTTTTTATTTATACTTCCTATTTTGCTTAGATATTTTTTTAAATCTCCGATTGCAAAGATAGTTGTTTTAATACAAATAGCAAAAATTATTTACTATTAAAATTGCTCATTGTTTTTTCCATACCCATTAAGACAAAAGATTTTATTATTTCTGAGGTTTTTTTTATTTGAGGTTTTATAATTTGCTCTTCTTCGTTGGAAAATTTTCCTAAAACAAAATCCACTTGTGCTCCTTTGTGAAAATCGTTGCCTATGCCAAATCTTAATCTGTTAAAAGCTGTTGTTCCCAAGGTTTCTATAATGTTTTTTAATCCGTTGTGTCCCCCATCACTGCCTTTGTACCTAAGCCTTATACTTCCCAACGGCAAAGCCAAATCATCTACTATAATAAGAGTGTTCTCTACTTTTATTTTTTCTTTCTCCAACCAATATCTTACTGCTTTACCCGACAAGTTCATATAGGTTGTAGGTTTGATTAGGAAAACTTGTCTTCCTTTTAATTTTGTTTTTGCAACAAAGGCATATCTGTCTGATTTGAAAATAGATTTTTCCTCCGTATTTTCATTCACAACTTTTAGATAATTGTCCAAAACCCCATAACCTATGTTATGTCTTGTGTTTTCGTATTCTTTATCAGGGTTACCTAATCCTACTATAAGATATTTTTCCATAAACTCTTCTCTTGGGTGTTTTCTTTTGAAAAATAGGCAAAATTTCATTACTTATTCTTTATGTTTTTTTCTAAAAAAGCAAGGCCTTATTTATGTGTTCTAAATAAAGCCTTGAAGCGTACTAAATAGTAAATTTATTTTTATCTTACATTTATACTATTTATTCAGTAGTTGTAGTAGATTCTTCTGCACTTGCAGCGGCTGCCCTAGCATTTCTTGTAGCCTTAACAGCAACTATTATAGAAGATTTTACTTCCATAAATTCTACATTAGGTATAGATATTTCAGAAACCTTAATACCTTGTCCTATATTCAATTTGCTTATATCCAATACTACTTCTTGAGGAATATCGTTAGGCAAACCATAAAGTTTTACCTTTCTCATTTTTAGGTTAAGTTTTCCTCCTTGTAGCACACCGGGTGCAGTACCCGTTGTCTTTACAGGAACAGCAATTTTGATAGGTTTGTCATCAAAGATTCTCAAAAAATCCGCATGCAACACTTCATCATTTACTGGGTGATACTGAATGTCTTGAAGTATGGCATTGTGCTCTTTTCCTTCTATGTTGATTTTAACATAGTTGGTATCAGGGGTAAACAGCAATGGAATAAATTCCTTGTCAGGAACAGAGAATTTTATCTGCTGCTCTTTGCCACCGTAAAGAACACAAGGAACCTTACCTTCATTTCTCAAGGCTTTAGTATCTTTTTTCCCTACGTTCTCTCTTAAAGAACCGCTCATTGATACTGTCTTCATTCTTTTTGTGTTTTTTACTTTTAATTTAACAATTTATTTAACTATAATTTGTGATTGTGAAAAGTTTTGCAAAGATAATAATTTTTCTTTTGTTAACAATATTTAGAATAAAATTTGCTACCAAATCAAAAAACAATCAATAAAATATATAGTAATATTTGAATGATAATCAAGTACCTCCGGAGGGAATCGAACCCTCATTGTCAGAACCGGAATCTGAAGTTTTATCCATTAAACTACGGAAGCAATATCTTGTTGTTATAGTTTTGCAAAGGTAGGAAAAAATTGTGAATAGTACCCAATTAACACGGACAGTGCTATTATTTTATAGGTTAGCACAGGCACAGCCTGCACCCACAGGGTGCACCCACAGGGTGTCTTATAAGGGCAAAGCCGTTACTTTTTTTTAATGGCTCTACCCTATATCAACTTATGCTAACTTATAATAACCTATGCTAACTTATAAAGTAACGGCTTTGCCACTATAAAACAGGCTGTGCCTGTGCTAACCTATAAAGTTAATGGCTTTGCCCTTATAGGACAGGCTGTGCCTGTAACCTATCAAAAAAGCCCTCAAAAAAAAAAATTCGGGAAATCACGTAAATACCTATTTAAAATCAAAAAATAATGGTGCTACTACTGATTATCAAAGAGTTAACCTTTTTCGAAGAGTCAAAATTGGGCATTTTTCTTGATTTTCAGCGATTTCGAGAGGTTTTTTGAAGAAAAATTTTTTCAAATCGGGATTTTACAAAAATGAATCTTCGTTTTATTTCGACGAATCTTCGTTTCGAGAAATCGAAACGAAGATTCGTTTTCACTGATTATCAATTAGTTACAAGGCTAAAAATGGTAAATTTTGTGGTAGGTATCTTTTTCTCTTACAAAGTTACGAAGATTTTTTGACCTGACCAAACGCGTGCACACTTTTTTTTTGTAACTTATTGATTCTCAGTAAACGCACCCACTGGCTGTTTTGTAAGAGTAGAGCCGTTACAAAAACACATACGCTTAGCGTCTTTAAAACAGCCTGAGGCTGCAGGCTGAGCCTGTAGAGTTAAATTGCATAAAAATATTGTCTTTTCACTATTTTTCACTAATTTTGCAATCTTATGGTATATATTGACAATAACTTATAACAAAATAAAAAATAACGAATATATAATGAGTACAAAGGTAACAAAAGAACTTGTAAATCCAAGGAGTATAGTAGTAGTCGGAGCAAGCGATGATACTACAAAGCCGGGCGGTGCCTTAGTTAGAAATATAAAGGAAGGACACTTTAAGGGTGAGTTTTATACTGTTAATCCTAAAATGGATGAAATTCAGGGAATAAAATGTTATAGACAAGTGGAAGATTTGCCACAGGTAGATTTGGCTGTGCTTGCCATAGCAGCAAAATACACAGAACACACCGTTGAAGTATTAGCAAGAGAAAAGGGAACAAAAGCTTTTATTATTATTTCTGCTGGCTTTGGAGAAGAGTCACACGAGGGTAAAGAACTGGAGCAAAGATTGGTAAAAGTTATAGAGGAAAATGGTGCTTGTTTGATAGGACCTAATTGTACGGGAGTATTCACACCTTATCATCATGCCATATTTTCACAACCTTTTTCTGAGCCTTCTCCAAAGGGAGTTGATTTTATAACAGGCTCGGGAGCAACAGGTTGCTTTATTATGGATATAGGCAAACAACAAGGTTTGCACTTCAATCATTGCTGGTCAGTTGGCAACTCGGCACAACTTGGTATAGAGGATTTGTTGGAATACCATGATGAAGTTTTTGATGCAAAGACATCTTCAAAAGTTATAATGCTTTATATAGAGAATATAAAACAACCTCAAAAACTACTAAAACATGCCAAAAGTCTAATAAGTAAAGGTTGTAGAATAGTTGCTGTAAAGGCTGGTAGTAGTGATGCAGGTTCAAGAGCAGCTTCTTCTCATACGGGAGCCTTAGCAACGGATGATGTTGCTGTTGATGCTTTATTCCGTAAGGCTGGTATAGTGCGTTGTTATGGTAGAGAGGAACTTTGCACAGTTGCAGCCATTTTTACATACCCAAGATTTGAGGGCAACAACATAGCCATTATTACTCACGCTGGAGGTCCTGCTGTTATGCTTACCGATGCTTTGAGCAAATGTGGTATGAATATTCCAAAGATAGAAGGGAAGGTTGCTGACGAATTGTTGGCAAAACTATTCCCTGGTTCTTCTGTCGCCAACCCTATAGATTTTCTTGCAACCGGTACTCCAGAGCAGTTGGGTACTATAATAGAGACAGTTGATAAACAAATGCCAGAAATAGACGCTATGTGCGTAATATTTGGTACTCCGGGCTTGGTGCCTAATTATGAGGCTTATAGTGTTATAGACGAAAAAATAAAGACCTGCAAAAAACCTATTTTCCCTATTTTGCCTTCTACTCTTGTGGCTGGTGATGAGGTAAAAGATTTTGTAAGCAAAGGACATACTTATTTCCCAGATGAGACAGTGTTTGGCAATGCTGTTGGTAGAATAGTTGTTACTCCAAAGCCTGCAACGGAGGACGACCTTGTAAAAATAGACGTGGAAAAAATAAGAAAAGTAATAGATACTTGCGAAAACGGATATATAGATGTTAAGAAAGCAAATGAATTGTTTGATATAGCAGGAATTTCTCATTACAATGATATTTCTTCTGATAATGAGCAAGAAATCGTTGATTTTGCTAATAAGGTTGGTTATCCTGTGGTTATGAAGGTTGTTGGTCCTGTCCATAAAAGTGATGTAGGTGGAGTTTCTTTGAATGTAAAGGATGAGCAAAGTGTAAGAAAAGAATTTCAACGACTTATCAAAATCAAAGATACTTACGCTGTACAGTGTTATCATATGTATTTTGGTACAGAGATTTATATAGGTGCTATACGTACTCCTATGTTTGGTCATCAAGTGCTTTGTGGTTTGGGAGGTATATTTATAGAAGTATTAAAGGATGTACGCTCCAATCTTGCTCCTATAGGTATCAAAGAAGCCAAAGAAATGATAAAAAGCCTTAAAGGTTACAAGATAATACAAGGAGTGAGAGGACAAGAAGGAGTAAACGAAGATCTATATGCCGACCAAATAGCAAGAGTATCTGCTTTGGTGCAAGCCGCTCCAGAAATAGCTGAAATGGACTTAAACCCACTACTTGGTACAAAGGATAGCATAGTAGCCGTAGATGCTCGTATAAGAATAGAAAAATAATATAGCCTCATGAATAAAATAACATTAAAAAACTTTTTTGCTGTGCTCTTGGCTTGCTTGTTAATAATAGCAATGATTATTATACAAGGAGCAACGGCCGAAGAAAACGGAATTATTTTTTGGTTGGGATTGATAATAGTTTGCTGTGCGGTTATTTTTATTTTGTACAAAACCGTACAAATATCGCAAAGGCTTAGTGATAGCAATGTTGAACTAAATGCTATGAAGGATAAATTAAGCAAACTTTTGCCTCCAAAAGAGGAAAACAAAGAAACAAACAATAATTTCGTAGAATAATGTTATTGCATTTCTATAAATACGAAGGAGCTGGTAATGATTTTATAATCATAGACAATAGAACAAATGAATTGGTCTTAGACAAAGAGAATATTGTTTCTCTTTGTCTGAGACATTTTGGTATAGGTGCAGATGGACTTATGCTTTTGGAGGACAAAACCAAGGATGTAGATTTTGTTATGAAATTCTTTAATCCCGATGGAAGCAGTGAAATGATGTGTGGCAATGGAGGGAGATGTATTGTGAGGTTTGCTTCTGATTTGGGAATAATAAAGGGGGAAGGAACAGTTTTTCTTGCTCCTGATGGTCAACATAGTGCTGAAATATTAGCAGATGGTAATATTGCTTTAAGGATGCAGGATGTAAATATTTTTGAAACCTATGAGGAGGGTATTTGGTGTAGTACTGGAGCCTCTCATTTTGTAGTCGCTTGTGAGAATGTAAAAAATGAGGATGTTTATAATAGAGGAAGAAAATTAAGATATGACAGTAGATTTGAAAAACATGGTGGAGTTAATGTCAATTTTTATACAGAGATAGAGGACAACCATGTGCTTGTCAGAACATATGAAAGAGGAGTAGAAAATGAAACATTGGCTTGTGGTACGGGCATAACAGCAACGGCTCTTTGCTACGCTTTGAAGAATGATTTTACAAATGGTCAACACACAATAAAGGTTTCAACTCTTCACAATTCTTTGCAGGTTAGTTTTCTTAAAAAAAGCAATTCTTTTCTTAATATATCTTTGATAGGTCCTGCAAAAAAAGTTTTTGAAGGAAATATAGAGATTTGATAATTATACTTTTAGCAAACAGAGTTTTATGGAAAATGGTATAACAAAAGAAAATTGGAAACAAACAGATATAAACGTAGACAGCCTTTGGTTAATAAACGAAAGAAAAAAAACAGGCAAACATACTAATATATATCATGGAAATTTTGTTCCTCAAATTCCATATCAGTTAATTTCTCGTTATACCAAAGAAAATGATTTGGTTTTAGAATTATTCTCTGGTAGTGGCACAACTCTTTTTGAATGTGAAAATTTAAATAGAGAGTATATTGGTTTTGATATAAATCAACAAATTATTGACTACGTAAATAGCAAAATGCAACAATCAAAAATTAAATATGTAATCAAAAACTGTGATGTAACAGATACAACTGCTTTTAATTCTGAAATAGAGAATAGTCTCAATTATTTGAACAGACCTAATGTTGATTTTATAATTGCACATCCACCGTATTTGGATATAGTCAAATTCACAGAACAAGAAAACGATTTATCACATATCTCCAATGTAGATACTTTTTTAGAAAAGATTGTCATCTCGTTTAAAAATGCATTAAAATATCTTCCTAAAGGTAAATATTTTGCCATAGTAATAGGAGATATTTATAAAAATAGTGAAGTTGTTCCTTTGGGTTTTTATCTAATGTATTCTATAAAAAAACATTTTAAAGCCAAATTAAAGGGTATCATTGTGAAGAATATAGAAGGAAATAGAGGTAAATTAGGACAACAAAACATTTGGAAATATAGGGCTTTGATGAGTGATTACTTTTTATTCAAGCACGAGTACATATTTGTTTTCAAGAAGGAATTTTAAAATGACAAAGACTGAGTTGTTTATAACATTAGCAAAACCAGATAAAAAAGGTTTTTCTCGTTGGGTATCTGTTACAGAGTTTACAGGTATATATAAAGATTTGCAACTTGGTAACGGTGGCTCCTGGTGTAGAAAATCTTCAATGTTGGCAAAAACATATTTATTGAAATTTGATAAATCAAAAACAAAAGGAAATTCAATTGATGCTATAAGGCTTGTTGGATTTAATAATAATAAGACTTTTAAACAAAATATACGCAAAGATATTAAAGATTATTATAAAACACAAAGATGTGTAATGCTTGGTATAAATGGCAATAGTGAAAACACAATTATTGAAATTGACCACAAAGATGGAAGAAAAAATGATTGGAGAGTTGCAGATACAAAGACACAATGTTTAGAAGATTTTCAACCATTATGCAAAGCAGCTAACGATATTAAAAGGCAAATCTGTAAAAAATGTCAAGAATCAGATAAACGTTGGGATGCTAAAAATATTAAAGGAAATCCCTATTCTTTTTATGATGGTGATGAAAATTACACCAAAGAGTTAGGTTGCAAAGGTTGTTATCAGTACGACCCTGTTGAATATAGAAAGGTGTGTTCCAAAAGACTAATTAATGAAGCTAGCAAAAATACTGCACAATACATAATGAATAAACTTTATAATGAGGAGGTTTAGAAATTGTGAATTACATAGGTAGTAAATATTCTTTATTGTCCTTTTTGGATGATAGTATAACCAAAGTTATTGGGCAAGATATTGATAATAAAATATTCTGTGATTTATTTGCGGGCACTTCTGTTGTGGGAAAATATTTCAAACAAAAGGGATTTCAAATTATTGCTAATGATATACAATATTATAGTTATGTACTTTGCAAACAATATATAGAAAATCATTCTGAATTAGTTTTTAACGGAGTAAGAGATGAAATAAATATTAAAAATAATTCGATAATAGAAGTATGCAAATATTTGGATGAGTTGCCTTTAAAAGAAGGTTTTATTTTTAATAATTTCTGTAAAGGAAATAAAAACGAGGATTATAGACTTTATTTTAGTGATTACAACGGTAAAAAATGCGACACCATAAGAATGAAGATAGAGAGTTGGCATAAGAATAATAATATTACAGATGGAGAGTATTATTTTTTACTTGCAACACTTTTGGAAAACATTGATAAGGTTGCAAATACCGCTTCTGTATATGGTGCTTTTTTGAAAAAAATTAAGACCTCTGCTCAAAAAAAACTTATAATGAAACCCGCTGAAATGATTTACAATAAGCAAGAACACTATGTTTATAACGAGGATGCAAATAAACTAATTCGTAATATTAAAACAGATATTCTATATTTAGACCCACCGTACAACCAAAGACAATACTCAGCAAATTACCATGTGTTAGAAACTATTGCAAAATACGATAACCCTATACTGAAAGGAAAAACAGGTATGAGAGATTATTCTTTGCAAAAATCTTGTTATTGCAATAAAAGAAAAGTCAAAGAAACATTTGAAGACTTGATTGCAAATGCAGATACTAAGTATATATTTTTGAGTTATAACAATGAGGGGCTGATGTCTCTTGATGAAATAAAACAAATTATGTCAAAAAGGGGACAATATGGTTATTTTTCCAAACAATACAATCGTTTTAAGGCAGATAATGAATCGGCGATAAGGCATATAAAAACAAATTATACTACAGAATATTTGCATTACCTTATTTGTAGATAAAAAAAAATAAAAATGTGTTAATATGAGAGTACCTAAAGTAATTTTTATTTTAATATTTAGTTTTAGCTATTATTTAAATATGGCGCAGAGTTATAATATGCAGGGGTTTGAGTTAATATTAAAACCTTTGATGGAGGAGATGTTTGAAGCCAAAACGGATAATGAGCGTTTTGCGGCTAACGAAAAATTTATTTCTAACTTGGAGGATGCACTTAATTTTGAAAAAAGTTTTTTCTATAACTTTCCTACATTGAGGAATATAAATATACTCGTTTCTCCCGATAAACAATTCAAAATATTTACTTGGGCTATAATGTCGGAGAGTGGAGAATTTGAGAATTTTGGCTTTATTCAGTCAAAAAATAAAAATGGAGAATATGTTGTTTATAGATTGTTTGATAAAAGTGAGGAAGTATTTCAGCCGGAATTTGCCAAACTTAATGATTCGCTTTGGTATGGAGCCGTGTATTATGATTTGATACAAACAAAATATGAAAACAATACCTATTATTTATTGTTGGGTTGGGACGGTAATAACATCTATTCTCACAAAAAAATAATAGAACCCATAACCTTTAACAAAAATACAGGACGACCAACCTTTGGACAAAGTGTATTTTATAGGGAAAAGGAACGCAAACGCTTTATTTTTGAATATTCTACGGATGCTTATTTTACCCTAAAATATGAACAACAACACTATCAGACTACAAATCAAAAGAAAAAGAAAAGTACTTTTTTTCGCAAGGCACGGCCTTTTGAGGTAGAGGCTCCACAAACAGAAAAAAGACAGATGATTTTCTTTGACGAGTTAGAACCTATAAATCCTGCAATGCAAGGATTTAAACAAAACTATGCTCCTTCGGGTAATATTACAGGCTTGTATTTTGAGAATGGAAAATGGAAAAAATTAAAACAAAATGTATTGCCTCGCAATCAAAAGAGTAAAAAAGACGACTATTTGCCAAAAGAAAATAAAAGCGGACTTTTTCCCAAAAAGTAAAAATTAAGCAAGAAAAATGATAAAGTCTTTGATTGATAAATTTTTAGACCGCACGTTTTTAAGGTTTATTCTTGTGGGAGTAGTGAATACCCTCTTTGGTTATGCTGTGATGTTTATTGCTTATAATATCTGCAACTTTAATTATTGGATTTCCTCTGCTGCGAACTATTTTTTTGGTAGTATATTGAGTTATTTTCTCAATAAATACTATACTTTTGAGTATAAGAAAAGGAGTTTAAAAGTTATTCTCAAATTTATACTCAATATTGTGGTATGTTATTTGGTAGCATACAGCGTGGCAAAACCGTTAATGGCATGGTTGCTTTCCTCTTTTGATAAAAATTTGCAAGAAAATATTGCCATGCTTTTTGGTATGTGTTTATTTGTGTTGCTTAATTACTTGGGACAAAGATTTTTTGCCTTCAAGAAAGAAACAAACAATTAATTATTTCATTATGAAGGAGAAAAAACAAATCATACTGATTATAAAAAAATCACTTTCCAACAAGCAATTAAATGCTTTTATATTGTGTTTTATATTGAGTTTTGCCTTGTGGGTATCCATAACATATTCAAAAGAATACATATATAATGAATCTTTTCCCATAAGTTTTGTAGACTCTTCCAATAAAGTTAAGTTTTTTACAAAAGATAGTGTTATTACTTTAGAAATAAGAACCAATGGTTTTACTTATATAGCAAGCAGGCTTTACTCTTCAAATAAGAAAAAGATAATTATAGATGTAAATGAATTGAATTTGGATTTAAGCAAAGGTAAGGTTAGTATTTCTGCTAATAGATTAAAACCCTTAATAATAAGAGAATTAGGTTATGAAGTTTTTACCACTAAACTCAATTTTGAAAACATTGTTTTGAACTGGAAAAATGTCTATTCCAAAAAAGTACCTATAGTAAATAGAGCAAAATTTAGTTTTGTAAAACCTTTTAAACAATACTCAAAAGCAGAACTTCTAATAAAATATGCTTTGGTAGAGGGAGATAAAAAAGATTTGGCAAAAATAGATACATTATACACCAAACCAGTAATATTTGAAAATATAAACAAAGATGTAGTATTGTATGCTCCTATAGATGTTGCTAATTTGAGTAATGGTGTAGTATGTAGAACAACAACAATTCCTATTAAAATAGATGTAGAAAAATACACAGAAAATGTTATAAGTATACCTGTGTCTGTTGTGGGGTATGATAATTATCGTAATATCAAACTTTTGCCTCAAGAGGTAAAATTGCGATATAGAGTAGCAATGAAAGATTATAAAAAAGTATATACAAAGGATTTTAAAGCTTACGTTATTTGTTCTGAGCAAGAGATAGAAAAAAAATCTAAACTCAAAATATTTTTGTCAAGTGTGCCAAGTTATATTGATGTGGTAAGTATAATACCAGATAGAGTAGATTATATATTGTTTAAATAAAAAAAATGTTTATGAAAACTTTGTCTATTGGTCTTACAGGAGGTATAGGTTCAAGTAAAACTCTTATTGCAGAGGTCTTCACTCAAATGGGAGTGCCTGTTTTTAATGCTGATATGGAGACAAAACAACTCTACAATAAGCCAAATATACAAAAAGATATGGAAACTATGTTTTCCACAAAACTATTTAATGACAATAAGTTAGACAAAAACAAACTTGCTAAAATAATTTTTAATAATAAAGAACAATTACAAAAACTTAATTTCTATATTCACCCTTTGGTAGAGAATGAATACAAAAATTTTTTAAATTTTCATACTATCAAACGTTGTCCTTACGTTATTATGGAGAGTGCCATAATATTTGAAAGTGGGTGGCAAAAGAATTTTGATAAAATAATATGTGTAAACACTCCGCAAGAGTTGATGATAAAAAGAACAATGTTAAGAGATAATGCTGATAAAGAAACTGTTCTGAGAAAAATCGCCAATCAAATACCCATAAAAGACAAAGTATATATGAGTGATTATGTAATAAATAATGACGATTTGACTTTGGTATTACCTCAAATTATAGAAATAGATAAACAAATAAAAAAAATAGTTTAAGTAATGAAAAGATATTTTAGTATTGTAACACTATTGGTGTTAAGTTTATTGGTTAGTGCTCAAATAAGCACCAAAGAACTGCCTCGTTCTTTTTCTATTAAAGAAAATATTGGCGTTGCCTCTAAGGTTTTGTCTTCACCCGATGTAGAGGCGCTTTTAATAGAGGACGACGAGAATGCAAACTTTTTCAAAATGCAAAGATGTGCTGTAGCTGTGCCTATGTTTGAGAGTTTCTTTGACAATGCTCAGCGTACTTCTTTTAAGGACTATGATTTATACACTCTTAAAGTAACCATACCCTATGCTCTTGCCATAGGTTTTAGTTCTGATAATTTTTATTTGCCAAAGGGTACTGAGTTCTATATTTACAACCCCGACCATAGCAAAGTATTAGGAGCTTATACCTCAGATAATAATAGCGAGGATGGTATTTTTGCCACAGAATATGTTTATGGAGATGAGATTGTAATGGAATATTATCAGCCCAAAAAAGTGGAAGAACTGGCAAAAATAGAGTTATCTGAGTTTGTTTATTTTTATAGGGATGTTGTTTACATAGAGCAGGAGCAAGCCTCTATGTTTGAGGAAAAATCAGAAATTCCACTAAAAGACTTTAGAGAATCTGGTTCTTGCAATGTAAATGTTAATTGTTCTGAAGGTGACAACTATCAAGATGTTAAAAACGCCGTAATGCGTATAGAAATCAAGGGCGGCTCCAATTACTATTGGTGTAGTGGTACGGTAATCAACACCACTGATAATAGCAAAATACCTTATATAATTTCAGCTGGTCATTGTGTGCAATATTCTACTTTAAGCGACTACAGAAAATTTATTTTTTATTTCAACTATGAAGCCTCTGGTTGTTCTACTCCTACGTATGGCAATGAACCAAGTTATGTTTCCTATCAAGGTTGTACTCGTTTAGCCTACGATAATACATATGGCGACAATGGAACCGATTATTTGTTAGTAAAATTAAGAGATAACTTCACCGAAAGCCACAACCCTTATTTTGCAGGTTGGTCAAGGAGCAATACAGCACCAAGCCAAGGTGTAGGTATTCACCACCCATCAGGAGATATAAAAAAGATTTCTACCTTTACCCAAAAACCAACCTCTGCTGAAGCTTACAATTCTACTCATTGGAGAGTTTATTGGGCGCAGACAACTAATGGTTTTGGAATAGTAGAAGGTGGTTCCTCGGGTAGCGGCTTGTTTGATACAAATAGTCTATTAGTAGGTACTCTTACGGGGGGATATTCTGATTGTTATTATACATCAACACCTTCACAAGAAAAAGATTGGTATGGACGTTTTGGTTTGCAATTTCAAAATTTGTCACAATGGTTAGACTCTACAAACACAGGAGCAACAAGTGTAAATGGTATTTATTTTAATCAAATTGTTGTAGATACAAACAATTCTTCGCTAAATACATTAAAAGATAGTGGTATTGATTTTGCGGTATTTCCAACCGTAGCCAAAGATTATATAACTGTAAGCCATAATCTACATAGTAAAAATGCAGTTGTAACAATACTTAACAATCTTGGACAGACGATGTTATCTTATAAATTACCTGCTGAACAACAAACTGCAGAATTAAATATTTCTTCGCTTACGGCGGGCGTTTATTTTGTACGTTTGTATGTTGAAGGTAATTCTTATATACAAAAGGTTGTTAAAGAATAATTATGAAATGAAACGTTGTATTTTCATAATTTTGATATTGTTTTGTTTTATACTTTCTTCTTGCTCATCTTCTAATAGTAGAAGGCATAAACGCAAATGTGGAGAGTGTCCTACATGGAGTAAGAATATATCAAAAGAGAATAATTTTTTCTATATCTCTTGATTATGACGGAGGAAGATTTGACCATTGCAATGCAAAAGTTTTTTCCCAATGGCTGTGCTTCAGAGATTGCTCATATTATATTTTGTTATGATATAGTCTTCAAGGTAGTACGTCCGCGTAGAAGATATTTGGGAACATGTTCTAAATATGAAAAAACAATTACTGTCAATGGCAATCTTCCTCCGTATCTTTTTCTATTGGTTACACTGCACGAGTTAGGACATTTCTTTGCTATTAAAAAACACGGTGCCAACATCAAGCCACACGGACAAGAGTGGAAAGACGAATACACCAAATTACTCAAACATTTTCTTTACAAAGGTATTTTTCCTGTCAAATTAGCAGAAAGTGTTATGCAAGAAATTATAGCCCCCAAGGCAACATGTTCCCCTGAACTAAAAAAAGCCTGCACAGAATTTTTATAATTCCATAATAAGTAGATATAAAGTATTATAAAAAGAAGCAAAGCCACAAGGCTCAAGGCACACCACACACCAACAGGATACTTTTTATAGGTCTTAGACTCAGCCTGTTTTATAAGGAATACCTTTACTTTTCATGGGTTAGTATAGGTTACAGCCTGAGGCTGTTCTATAAGGGCAGAGATATTACTTTGAGCGGTTGTTATAAGTTAGCATATTATGATAAGTTTTGAGATAGGGTATAGGTTAAACCAGCCTTAAATAACCTTACAAAACCTTAACCAACCTACAAAAAGATACAAAAAAATATCTTTTTTCTTGGTTGGTATTAAAATATTTTATATCTTTGTGGCTGATAGATTTTATTATAAACTTAAATGATATTCAATTATGAAAAAGAGTTATTATCTGTTGATTTTCTTAATCTTGTTATTTGCAAGTGCTACAAGTTATGCACAAATGCAAGGAATCAACGCAAGTTCAGAAAGGTATACCCGTAGCCTTCAAACTTTAGGAGAGTTTGTAAAAGTGGAAAATATTGACAACAGGTCAATACTTACATTATCAAAAGATATAAACTCTAATTATAGTACTTTTGTTAGGACTAAAATGGGTACCAACTATATTACGATAGGTCGTCCATTAAATCCAAGATTTGATGTTTATGATTTCAAAATCTTTGATGATTTCGTATATTTTTGTGGGAACTACAGTGGTTGTGGTTTTATTGCTTGGGGAAAATTAGACGATATTTTTAATAATGGTCAGTTTAATTATGAATTATTGAATACTACAACTGTTGTATATAATTTAGAAGTATTTAGGGACCATATTGATGGATATCCAAAAGTTGTAGCTTTAGGCTACAATACAAGCAATCAAAGGTATAGTTTTATAAATTATAATGTATGGAATAACCCGGGTACATATAATGTTTATGAATGTCCTTTTAAACTTCAAAATCTTACTCAAACAGATGGATATATAGCAGTCGTTTGCTCTCGTGATCAGCCTCCTTACGAAGACTTTGGAATAATAAGACACGATAAGACTAATATTTCAAATTGTCAAGGTAGAGTATTTAAATTTGATAATAATGGTATAGCAACTGGAGATATATTTGGCAGGTTACCTGAGGCAAATAAACCAAGTTATCTTATAGAATGGATAGAAGGCTCTCCAAACATAATGGTTGCCACCTGTATAGACCAAATAAAATCAAATTTTGGTTCAAGTGCTTATCCCATTGCCTTGTTTAATATAAATTTGAACAGTCTTTCTTTATACTCAACACAGGTAATACCAAATTTTGGCAAACCATACGTAAAAGATATGACGTATATAGCATACGATAGTACCATGCACCTTATAGTAAATGGGCAATTTGGAAATACATATTCCACTGTACCATATAGTGATTGGACATATACTGATTTTATCCACAAAATAGAGGTTTGGAATACGATTGGTTACTATCCAGAAATAATACTGCCAAATAGTAATGTTGGTAAAAGTGAGGTCTTAAATAGTATTACAAAATATGATAAATACTATTATATTATAGGAGGTAGATTATCAAATAATAATGAATTATATTGGTTTGATAGAAAATTTGACATTTCTAGTGGTCAATGTTATAAAAGATACGAAATAAAAGTTGATTTTGACCACCCCCTACCATTAGGTAATATAAACTATTATCCTACTCCTATACCAAGTAATGTTAATCAAGAGCATTTCTACTCTTACTCGGATAAGTATATGAATATTTGTTTGGATTAAATTTGAAAACGATTATAAACTTTTTAAAATAATATAAAGATATGAAAAAGATTATTTTTTTCTGTGCAATGTTATGCATAATTTTAAGTGTAAAATCACAATGTTTTACGTCTATTTATTGCAATGAAGATAGTATAAATATGCGACAATATGAGAATAGATATTTATTTAACTATTGTAGTAGAGAAGGAGTAAATTTGGATATTATTTCTACAAGTCAACACTCAAATACTGGCATTATAAATGGTGCATTTATGGTAGATGGATACATTAACATTAGTAGTTACACTGCAATAGCGCATCCTTACAACGTTTCAGTTGATTTTGCACAACCATATATAGTAAATGCACCTATAACTATTGCTGGAGTATCCGGATATGTTGCTCATAATTTTAATTATGCCTATAGAAATAATTATAATTGTTATAGATGGTATTTTGAAATATGGGATTCCACCCTTACTAATATACTACGTTCTGTCGATATTACAGATACAACGAGTATAAGATATATGTATCAAACTCCTTATTATACAGAAGCATTTTTTGATGAACCTTTAACTATATCGGGTAAATTCTATGTAGTATACCATACTCCGGACACTGTAACATCTGAATGCCCAATAAATGAACTTAATTGTGGTTATGATGCTTTAATAGGTACGAATGTTTGCTCGCCAGGAACAGAATTATATCCTTTAGCAACCACTTGGACTGATGGTAATATAGATAATAGTCAAAGAGAATGGTGGCATATAGGAAGATATAGACATTTTTCTACACAAGAAATTATTAGTGATACTGTTACTATGTTGTATTTATTTCCTATTCTTGCTGACTCTACAAGCGGAGGAGATACTATTTCGGACACAACCACTTCTAACTTAGAAAATATAAATAGTTTGGAGGCTATTAGAGTTTTTCCTAATCCTGTAGACAATGAGGTAAATATAAACAGTATTTATAAGATAGAGAGAATATTTTTATATGATGAGAGTGGTAAACTTTTGCAAGAAAAAGAAGTAAAAGCCTATAACTACAAAATAGACTTGCAACACTATCCTCAAGGCTCCTATCTACTAAAAGTCCAAACTACCAAAAACCAAACCACCCACAAAATAATAAGACAATAGATTGATAATTATATTGTTGTGAGTTATTATAGGTTAGCATAGGTTGTTATAAGTTACAGCCTAAGGTTGTTCTATAAGGGCAGAGTCGCACCCACATGGTATTTTATAAGACGCTTAAGCGTATTACTTTTCTTAACAGCTTTGCCCTAATAAAACAGGCTGTGCCTGTAACTTATACCAACCTATCAAAACCTATGCTAACCTATAAAAAAGTCCCGGCTGTGTCCTATAAAAACAGCCTGTGGGTGTGTTTATTCTTTAAATCACCTTAAAAAACTTTACACAATAATCTTACACAACATGAAAAAGTAATGGTTATGCTAAGCGTTATTTTAGAATATTATTATACTTTGTTTTATTGTGTAATAATTCAATGGCTTGTTTTACCTCTTTATCGTGGTTTACAAAAGCCTCTACCCTACCCTTTTGATTGTAGTATCTTACAACTATTTCACTTAACAAAAACTCGCTTATTTCGTCTTTAAATTTATACAAGTCATTATTTTTGTCTTTTTCTATTTGGAGTTTAAGATTTTCTATTTGAGCCAAAATATCATCGTTACATTTGTCCTTTTTTGCTATATCGAAAAATTCTTTTAAACTATACTCTGTAGGACTTGTATAAGAATAATCTTTGTCTTTTAAGTAATTAACAAAATCGCTATAAATATCCTCGGTTATAACAAAATCTTTTGCACTTGGAATACTCTCATGTTTGCGAACAAATTCTGTTGCATAATCAAAAATAAGATTTTTGCTAATAAGCGAGAATAAAATACTGCTTGAATATTCAGTCTCAGTACGTACATCCGGTTCTATACCATAACCATCGTAGACAACTCTGCCGTTTTTGGTTTTAAAGGCTGTACGCAAAGAATCTGTTATTTTGTTTGCTTTTCCCGTAGAATCTCTATGAGAATAGTCCACGGCTTGTATACACCTGCCACTTGGAATATAATACTTGGAAACGGTTACTTTCATTTGAGTATTATATACCAAAGGAACAACATTTTGCACCAATCCTTTGCCAAAACTTCTCTGTCCCATTACAACAGCTCTATCCATATCTTGCAAAGCACCTGCAACAATTTCGCTCGCCGAAGCCGAAGTACCATCCACCAAAACAATAATAGGCATATTGGTATCGGTTGCATTACGCAAAGTGCGAAAAGTTTGATTTTTATCTTGTGTCTTGCCTTTAGTATAAACAACAACTTGACCTTTGTTAACGAAAATATTAACTATATCCACCGCCTCATTTAACAATCCTCCACCATTACCTCTCAAGTCAAGTATAAGCCCGTTTATTCCTTGTTTTTTCAATGTACTAAAAGCAGAAAGTACATTATTGGCAGCATTTTTAGTAAATTCATTTAACTTTATGTAACCAATATCTCCGTCCAAAACTCCACTATAAGGTACGTTTGGCAATGTAATTTCTTTTCTTTTAAATGTAAATGTCTTCTCTTCAGAGAAACGTTTTATTTTTAAAGTAATTGTTGAGCCTGCTTGCCCTCTAAGAACTTCTCTTACCTGGTCAGAATTTTTGCCCAAAGCACTTTGTCCATTTACTTCCATTATGAGATCGCCTGCTTTCAAACCTGCCTCATAGGCAGGTAATCCCTCATATGGTTCGGAAATATAAACACTATCGCCTTTTTGATGTATCAAAGCACCTATGCCACCATACTCTCCCAAAAGTTGCATCTTTACATCCTCCAAATCAGATTCAGGGTAATAATTTGTGTAAGGATCTAATTTAGTAAGCATGGCATCAATTGCTGTTTTGACAAGTTCTCCCTCTTTTATATCATCCACATACGTATTGTATAAAGTCTTATAGACGGAGGAAAAAATCTCTAAGTTTTTAGACAATTCAAAACTTCTATCTGTTTTGTTTTCTTGTGCGTTGGCAACAAAAACAAGTAGCAAATTCAAAACTACTACAAATACCTTTTTCATACACTAATTATAAATTTAAAACTATGCAAAGGTACTACTAAAAAAAACAATAAAATTAAATATTCTTGCTATTTTTTTGAAATAAAAACGCTCATTTATAAAATTTCTTTATAAATTTGCAAACTAATTTTAAATACGTAAAACATAAAAATAAGCAATATGGCTGTAATAGGAAGAATTAGAAAAAATTTTGGCTGGGGCGTAACTATAATTGTAGCCCTTGCAACTTTGGCTTTTATTTTCAATGACTTTGGAAGACAAAGAGGCGGTTTTAAAGACATAGCAAGTGTAGATGGTATGGAAATCGGTATTGCCGAGTTTGATAATCTGCGAGAACTCAAAGAGAACGAACTAAAACAACAGTACAACAAACTAAATAACGAACAGCAGTATCAAGCAAAGACAAATGCTTATTATGAATTAGTAACAGAAAAGATACTTGACCGCGAGTGTGAAAAACTGGGCATTGTAATAGGTGAAGAGGAAATGAATGATATGTTTGTAGGTACTTTTATAGCCTCTGAGATAAGACAAAATTTTACCGACCCGACTACAGGACAATTTAACGCTCAGCAAGTAAAACAAATAATGCAACAATATAACCAATTAGCACCAGAGCAACAAGTAATATGGAATCGTATACAAAAAAACGCTTACACGGAAAGACTTAATACAAAATATGCTTCTCTTTTGGCAAGCAGTTTTTATATGCCAAAGGCTATGGCAAAGCATATTAGCGACACATACGACCAAACAACAGATGTTCGTTATGCGGTATTGCCTTTCTCTTCAATAGAGGACGATAAAGTAAAACTTACAGATGAAGACTACGAAAAGTATTACAATGAACACAAAAATAGTTTTCTTTCAAGCGAAGAAATGCGTCAAGTAGAATTTGTTAAATTTGATGTTATTCCTTCCGGAGCCGATATACAAGCATTGACAGACTCGGCTCAAAGAGTTTTTGTTGAATTGGGAAATACTTCAAAAGAGGATATGTATGGTTTTATATCTACAACTTTTGAAAACAATTACGACAGTCTTTATTATGAAATAGGTTCTCGTGGTATCAGTATGTATTTTCCAGATACTCTATTGACAGGTAAAGGAGTGGGCGATATGATTGAGCCACGTGTTGTAGGAGATAATTGGATAATGGGTAAGATACTTGACAAACAAAACAGACCGGATTCCATTAAATGCTCCGCTATAGCAGTATATAACAACCGAGTAGGTGTTTCGGAAATCAAACGTACATTACAGGAACAAACTTTGCTTGTAGACTCTTTGATGAGTGTAATAAAGGATTCTTCTCAGTTTGCTGAAAATGTAACAAAATTCTCCGATGACCCTAATTCTAAACAGCAATTTGGAGATATGGGCTGGATAAGAGATGGATATGTAGAGGAGTTGTACAAACAAATGATAAATACCAATGTAGGTGGTATATTCCGCTATACTCTTCCTGATAGCATAGGAGAATACATAATAAGAGTAACAGACAAGACTGTTGCTAAACCAAAAATACAAATGGCTACAGTTGTTATAGGCATACGTCCAAGTGAGACTACTATAAACAATTACAAAAATAAGGCTGATGATTTTCTTGCAAAGTCAAAAGACCTTACTTCTATGAAAAACTTAGCAAGCAAACAAAATAATAATGTTTTGACCTCTACATTGAGTACAATGTCTTATAAATTGGACGGAACTCCTTATGCAAGAGAAATTGTTTGTTGGGCTTTTAGTGATGTAAAAGAAGGAGAAGTATCAAATATTGTTTATGAATTGCAAGATGATGGTGCTTACAATACTTCTTTTGTTGTGGTGGGCTTGAAGGAAATACAAGAAAAAGGATTTATTCCTCTTAAGCAACTAAAAGAAAACCCTCAATTTGAACGTATAGTAAAAGCAGATAAGAAGGCACAGATGCTTATTGATGATGCAAATAAAATATTGAAGAGTGCAACAAATATCAATGCTTTTGCTTCAACAGCAAAGGCATCTGTTGACACTATTATAGGTACAGATTTTTCTTCTTATTCTTTTGGTAGAAACGGAGCAGAAATGAGAGTAATAGGTACTTTATCCGGAGTTAAAAACACTGGTTTGCAAAAAAAACCTATAAAAGGTTTCAATGGTATCTATGTAGTAGAGGTAGATAAGATATACAAACGTGCCGTTAAGGAAGATTTCAATATGATAAAACAAACGTACGACAATCGTATGCAACAAAGAATGAATCAAATTAACCCTATTGCAATTATTTATAGAGATGCTAAGGTTGAGAACAATTTTATACAATATGTAAGTAAGTAAGTTTTTTTGTCTAAACATTTATTAAAGCCCTATTTTTCAATAAAGAAAGATAGGGCTTTTGTTATAATATATCTTTACAAATAGAAATAATTTATAAATATACTTCTTTGTTGGTAAAATTTGTGTAAATTTGCAATAAGAAAAAGAGTTTATTATGAAATTCAAAAGAATATTATTAAAACTATCGGGTGAAAGCCTTATGGGAAATGGACAATACGGAATATCAGAAGGAATGCTGACCATGTATTGTGAGCAAATAAAACAAGTACATCAAGCAGGCATACAAATAGCCATTGTTATAGGAGGAGGTAATATTTATAGAGGACTTTCCGGCTCGGCAAAGGGTATGGATAGAGTACAAGGAGATTATATGGGTATGCTTGCTACTATGATAAACTCTTTGGCTATACAAGGAGAGTTGGAACGACAAGGTGTGAAGACCGCTTTACTTGGAGGACTAAGAATAGAACCTTTTTGCGAGAGTTTTTCAAGAAAAAAAGCGTTGCAAAGTTTGGAACAAGGCAAAGTGGTTATCATAGGAGGAGGAACAGGAAACCCGTTTTTTACTACCGATACGGCTTCTACTCTTAGAGCAATAGAAATCAAAGCAGATGTTATTCTAAAAGGCACTCGTGTAGATGGTATTTATAGTGCTGACCCAGAGAAAGACAAAAACGCAACAAAATACACCTCTCTTTCTTTTGATGAGGCTTTGCAAAAAAAATTAAAAGTTATGGATTTGACTGCTTTTGCCCTTTGTCAAGAGAACAACTTGCCTATTTATGTTTTTGATATGAACAAAGAAGGCAACCTTATGAAAGTAGTCAGCGGTGAGGAAATAGGTACACTTGTAAAATAAACATCCTTGATATAATAACAAAATAAAAACGATATGAGACAAAAAAGTATTTTAATTGGAGTGTTTTTTGCTTTTTGCATAGCACTTTCTTCCATGAGTTTTGCTTGCACAAGTTTTCTTTTTTCCAAAGGTGCAACAACAGACGGTTCAACAATGATAACCTACGCAGCAGATTCTCATACACTTTACGGAGAGTTGTATTATAACCGTGCTGCACAATACCCTGCCGGTACAATGATACAAGTAATAGAATGGGACACAGGCAGACCTCTTATCAAAATTCCTCAAGTTGCACAAACCTATACCACAGTAGGCAATATGAACGAATGGGGGCTAACCATAGGCGAAACCACCTACGGAGGCAGACCCGAATGTGAAAGTGGTGGAGAAGGTATAGACTACGGCTCACTTATTTATCTTACTTTGCAAAGAGCAAAAACTGCTCGAGAGGCAATTAAAACCATTGCTGAATTTATGGACACCTATGGCTATGCTTCTTCAGGTGAAAGTTTTTCTATAGCAGACGGAGATGAGGTTTGGATTATGGAACTTATCGGTAAGGGCAAACCTGTTATGGATACTATAAAAGATAAAAAAGGTAATGTAAAAAGTATCAAAGCCAACAAAAAATGGACAAAAGGCGGAGTATGGGTTGCAAGAAGAATACCTGAGGGATATATAAGTGGTCATGCAAATCAAGCTCGTATTACTACTTTTCCTTGGCAAAAGAAAGGTTCTTTTGTAAGTATCTCTTCCAAGAATCTTAAAGAAATATTTCGTCCAGAGGTAGAGACAGTTTATGCTTATGATGTTGCAGAGTTTGCAAGAATAAAAGGTTGGTACAATGGCAAAGACGAAGATTTTTCTTTTTCCGATACCTATAACCCCATAAATTTCTCTGGAGCAAGAGGTTGTGAAGCAAGAGTTTATGCTATGTTTAATAGGGTTAATTCCAATATGAAACAATACGAAAACTATGCTATGGGTAAAGATTTGACAAATCGTATGCCTTTGTGGATAAAACCAGACCATAAAATTTCCGTAAAAGAGGCTATGGAGCTTATGA
Source organism: uncultured Bacteroidaceae bacterium (assembly GCA_964626385.1). Taxonomy (GTDB): domain Bacteria; phylum Bacteroidota; class Bacteroidia; order Bacteroidales; family P3; genus Scybalousia_A. The sequence continues at coordinate 2,493 of CAZVEO010000022.1, read as the reverse complement.
GAGATTATTATCAGGGAACTCCTATGGATATGAGCAAAGATTTAGGTGCAGGTCCTTTCAAATGCCCTTATCGTTGGAGACCTATGAATTGGGAAGTTGATGGAAAAAAATACATACACGAAAGAGCTACTTCTACACAACAAACAGGTTTTTCCTTTGTAGCACAGACTCGTAGTTGGATGCCAGCAAAAGCCAAAGGCATTCTTTGGTTTGGAGTTGATGATACTTATCAAACTGTTTATGTCCCAATGTATGGTTCTATAAACGACACACCTCTTTGTTTCAAAGTAGACAATGGTTCTATGACAGAGTATTCTCCTACTTCTGCTTTTTGGAAATTTAATCAAGTTTCCAACTATGTTTATACTCGTTGGAGCGATATGATTGTTGATTTGCAAAAGGTTCAAAATCGTTTGGAAGACTCTTTTATTAAGGAAGTAGAATCTTTGGATAATAAAGTAAAAACTATGAATGAAAGTCAAATGAGAAATGAATTGACAAAATTCTCTTTGGCAAAAGCTGAACAAACATTCTCCGAATGGTCAAATCTTTATAATTATCTATTAGTTAAATATATAGATGGCAATATAAAGAAAGAAAAAGACGGCAAATTTGAACAAACAGGACTTAGAGAGGGCGATGCAGTATTTCCAAAACAACCTGAATATCCAAAGGAATGGTATCGTATGATAATAAAAGACCACGGCGAAACCATAAAAGACCTTAGCAAATAAAAAAATGATAACCAATAAAAAAAGACGCTTTTTTAAAAAAGCGTCTTTTTTTATTATTTTTATAATGTAAACCATAAGGCTAATTCTTTTTTTTGTAAAAAAAATATATTTTTTCTTGGTTGGTATTAAAAAGTTTTATATCTTTGTGACTGATAGATTTTATTATAAACTTAAATGATATTCAATTATGAAAAAGAGTTATTATCTGTTGATTTTCTTAATCTTGTTATTTGCAAGTGCTACAAGTTATGCACAAATGCAAGGAATCAACGCAAGTTCAGAAAGGTATACCCGTAGCCTTCAAACTTTAGGAGAGTTTGTAAAAGTGGAAAATATTGACAACAGGTCAATACTTACATTATCATATAACACAACCTTAGGTAATAGTGCCTTTGCCAAGACAAGAGCGGGTACCAACTATATGGAAATAGGTATTCCAAGAGATGTAAGGTTTACAGTTTATGATTTTGGAATCTTTGATAATTATATATATTTTTGCGGGATATTTGCTGGAAGTAACGGTTTTATAGCATGGGCAAAGTTGGATGATATTTTTAACAATGGTCAGTTCTATTATGAATTACTCAGTACAGTAACTGTTGTTTATAATTTGGAAGTATTTAAAGACCTTATGGATGGATATCCAAAAGTTGTGGCTTTGGGGTACAATACAAATAGTCAAAGGTATAGTTTTATTGATTATAATGTATGGAATAACCCGGGCACTTATAATGTTTATGAATGCCATTTTAAACTTCAAAATCTTACTCAGACAGATAGATATATAGCGGTTGTTTGTTCTCGTAATCAGCCTCCTTATGAAGACTTTGGAATAATAAGACACGATAAGACAAATATTCCTAATTATCAAGGGCAAGTGTTTGGATTTGATAATAATGGTATAGCAACAGGAGATATATTTGGAAGATTACCCGAGTTAAATAAGCCTGGTTATCTTATAGAATGGATCGAAGACTCTCCAAACGTAATGGTTGCTACTTGTATAGACCAAGTAAAATCTCCTCATTTTGGTTCAAGTTCTTATCCTATAGCCTTATTTAATATAGATTTGGATAACCTTTCTTTGTACTCAACACAGGTAATACCAAATTTTGGAAAACCATACGTAAAAGATATGGCATATATACCATACGATAGTACCATGCACCTTATAGTAAATGGACAATTTGGAAATACTTTTTCCTCTGTACCATCAAATGACTGGACATATACTGATTTTATCCATAGGATAGAGGTTTGGAATACTAATAACTATAATTCTGAAATACTACTACCAAATAGCAATGTGGGTAAAGATGATGTCTTAAATAGTATTACAAAATATGATAAATACTATTATATTATAGGTGGTAGATTATCAAGTAATAATGAATTATATTGGTTTGATAGAAAAAGTAATATTTCTGGTAGTCAATGTTATAAAAGATACGAAACAAAAGTTGCTTTTGACCAACCACAACCAACAGTTGCTGTAACTTATTTTCCCAATCCAATACCAAGTAATATTGATACGGAATCTTTCTCGTCCTACTCAAATATGTATTTAAAAATTTGTTCCGATTAAGATTAATAAGAATAATTATAAACATTAAAAAAAATATAAAGATATGAAAAAGATTATTTTTTTCTGTGTAATGTTATGCATAATTTTAAGCGTAAAATCACAGTGTTTTGTACATAAAGTTCCTTGTAATGAAGACACTTTAAATATGAGACAATATGAAAATCAATATTTATT
>CAZVEO010000021.1:0-27491 GCA_964626385.1 uncultured Bacteroidaceae bacterium | reverse complement strand
TCCTCCCAAAAACAATAACATAAAAACAAAAAAAAACAATATCCGCTTAAACATATTCTAATTATAATAGTAACACTATTATAGATAAGTAATCTTTTTCTTTATTATCAAAGGTATATTTTTCGATGCTCCACCGAACACCATTGCCATCAAAACTTGAGTATGGGTTTTCCTTTTCTCCTTTGTAATATTTATAATTTGCGTACTTATCCATCGTGTTTGTTATTTATCTTATTGTAAACTTATCTATAACTTCCAACATTTCAGCAGGTAGATAATCTTTGGCTTGTTTACAAATATTTTCTGGTATTTTGAACTTTGCTTCTGCCATACTTCCAACAATTGCACCAATTGTATCACTATCTCCACCAAAAGAAATCGCATTGCGAATAGCATCCTCAAAAGAATTGCTATTTAAAATAATTTGTAGACATACTGGGACTGTACCTTGGCAAGTCTCATCAAAGTTACCACAAGGGTATCTTTTATTCTGAAAATCTGCATAAAAATAATTCAATCTTGCAATAAATTCTTTATCCGAGGTTTTATTTCGCAATAAATAAATTGCTAATGCTACCGCCATTGCTCCTTTTATTCCTTCTGGATGGTTATGTGTTACTTCGGCTGTTTTTTGTGCTTCATTTAATATTGTATTTTCATTATCGAACCACCACGCAACAGGAGATACTCTCATTGCGGAACCATTTCCAAAACTATTATAAGGTTTAGGATTGGTGGAGCAAATCCATTGTTGAAAAGATATTCCATAATTTCCCTTAGGACAAGGGTATTTTCTACACCAATAAAGCAAACTTTCTTTATAAGAAATGTTTTTCAATAAGGCATCTGCAATTGCTATTGTACAAATAGTATCATCTGTAAAACAACACACTCTGTCAAAAAGTTTAAAATTTTTACTCCTTGTATTATTAAACTCAAACCTTGACCCTACTATATCTCCTATTATCGCACCTAACATATTATTGCTTATACAAACATATAATACACTAAACGACAAATATTTTCATTTATTTTATTGATTAACAGTAAAAATTACACCACTATTTATTTTCTACTTCCGCAATTACAAGGGTGGTCTTTGCGTATACGAGTGTTAGGAAAAACTTGTTTAATACGTTTTTGTTCTAAGCGTGTCATCTGTATAGCTCTAAGGTCTAGATACTTCAAATCTAATTTTTTAAAACTTTCATCAAACTCTCTTATACTATTGTCCCAGAGTATTAGAGTATCCAAAGACATAGAAGACATTTCTATAGGTAAAGAGGAAAGGAAATTTTGTGCAGCGTTAAGATAGTGAAGTCGCTTGAGTTGAGATATTCCCATAGGTAATTCTTTAATATAATTACGAGAAATATCCAAACGCTCTAAATTCTTTAAACTCAGTATTTCTAATGGAAATTTTTGCAATTTTTGTTTTCTTAATACAAGACTTGTAACACTATCTTTGTTTTGCAAAGCCTCTTCTATGCTATAACAAGTCAATCCTTGTGCTGAGACAAAAAGGCAAAAACAACACAACAAACAATTAAGCAAGTATTTCTTTAGCATTCTCAACATCTATTTCCATCTGTTTTGCAAGCATATATTTATTTTCAAATCGTCTTTCTCCTCTTATATAATCTACAAAATAAAGTCTTATCTCTCTATTATATATATCTTCTTTAAAGTCAAAAATATAAGTCTCTATACTTTTTTCTTTTCCATCAAAAGTTGGTCTGTTTCCTATATTAGTAACACTATTGTATAACCTGTTATTATATAGAACTCTTGTAGCATAAACTCCTTCTTTGGGAATTATTTTATTGTTTGGTATTTGCAAATTGGCAGTTGGAAAGCCCAAAGTCCTTCCTATTTGAAATCCTTTTATCACCTCAGAACTTATAGAGAATTCCTCTTCTAACATATTATTTGCTAACACTATATTACCATCCTTTAAGGATTTTCTTATTGTAGAAGAAGAAATCTCTATGTTGTTCTCATACATAGTTGTTTGATCTTGTATTATTTTTGTTTGATTGTATTCTCCTTTATTTATTATTTCTTTAAACTCTGTGTTATTAGGGTTGCCAAAACTATTATCATACCCCAAAAGCAAGGCTTTAAGCATTGTTTTTTGTTGTAGTATGTTTAAAAATTCTTTTGGGGTTATTCTTGCAAAATCCATAGTAAAAAACACTTCTATCAAATAATCAACACCTTGCTTTGCAATTTTTTGATAACGCTCCTCTTTGGTTTGAATCAATTGTATAGGATTTTTTTCTTGCTTGCTATCCAAAATTTCTCGTGGGTGATTTGCAAAAGTTATAACAACACTTTTTGCTCCTAATGTTTTTGCCCTTTGTTTCAAATCTTGTAACATAAACTTGTGTCCCTTATGCACACCGTCAAACATTCCTATGGTAACCACACAAGGAAAGGGCAAAAAATCTATATCATTCAATTTAAGTATTTCCAACTTATGTTTATAAATTTAACGTTTTTAAATAATTTGTGCATTCCTCAAAAGTGGCAAATATATTTTCCTCTGGAATAACCTCTGGAATAAGCCTTGTTTCTTTCAACATATACATAGGTTGAGGCTGTATTATGGTCATAAGAACCCTTACACCTGAGGCTTGTAAATCCTTTATGGCTGTTTCCATAGCATACAAGCCAGATTGGTCCATAAATGTTACCAAACGCATACGTATGATAACTAATTTGGCATCCTTTGGAACATCATGCATAACTTCTTGAAAACGCGTAATAGAGCCAAAAAAGATAGGACCATTCAAACGTTGAATATATATTTTGTGTTTTATGTTTTCCGGTATACCATTTTCATCAGCCCAAGGAGATTCTTTATCAAAATGTTGCAATTCTTGTGAAGAATAAGAGCCTTCTACCAAATCACCTGCACGTTTCATAAACAAAACGCAGGCTATTATCATTCCTAAACCAACTGCCGTCAATAAATCCACAAAAACCGTTACCACTAATACAACCACCAACACAAAAGCATCAGAGACAGGTATTTTAAATAAATCTTTCAAACCTTTAAAATCTATTATTCCCCATCCTACTGTTATAAGTATACCAGCCAAAACAGATAAAGGCACGTATTTAACTAAAGAACCAAGACCTAATAATATAGACAATAAAAGCAAAGAATGTATCATTCCGCTGAGTTTTGTCCTACCTCCACTTTTTACGTTAACAACAGTTCTCATAGTCGCTCCTGCTCCTGCCAAACCACAGAAAAAACCAGCCACAGCATTACCCACTCCTTGTCCTATCAGTTCTTGATTGGAGTTATGTTTTGTTTTAGTAATATTATCCGCCACTACAGAGGTAAGCAATGTATCTATACTTCCCAAGCCCGCAAGAGTAAGACCTGGTATTATACTTGTTTTTAAGACTGTCAACCAATCAACCCCTGCAAGACTCAATCCCTCCTTAGCAAAAAAAGGCATAGGCAAACCCGATGGAATAGAGCCTATAACAAGTTTATCCTCCATATCCAAAAAAAGAGATATTATTGTCATAACAACCAAAGCCACAAGAGTGGAAGGAATTTTTTTTGTTAAAAGAGGAAAAAGTTGTATAATAACAATGGTACCAATACCAAGAATAAGAGCCGTTGTAGAAATACCATTCATTATCATATTAGGAAACTTTGCAACCATATCAACCACAAGTACAGGAGATTTCAAACCTATTAAAGGATAGATTTGTTGCAAAATAATGATAATACCTATACCGCTCATAAAACCTGAAAGCACAGGATAAGGAATATATCTGACATATTTACCTATTTTAATTAGTCCAAACAAAATTTGAAATAATCCACAAAATATTCCAGCCATAGACATAGAAAGTAAAACCATTGAAATATTGCCGGAAGAAGCAGTCCAAACTCCTGAAACCAAAGAAGCAGTAATAACTGTCATTGGTCCAGTAGGACCACTAATTTGCGAAGGTGTCCCTCCAAATAAGGCAGCGAAAAAACCTAACATAGTTGCCCCTATTAGTCCTGCCAAAGCCCCTAAAGAGGAAGCCGAAGGGGAATCTACGCCTCCAAAAGCTTGTATTCCAAAAGCCAAAGCTAAAGGCAATGCAACTATTCCTGCTGTAAGCCCTCCAAATAGGTCTCCTTTTATATTTTTTGTTGTAATAAACGCCATAATGTCTATCTTAAATTAAAGTTGCAAAATTACAAAAATTACAACAACTCACTATAAGAAACATCAAGTTTTCATTGGTTATTATAACTTATACTAACCTATAAAAAACAGCCCTCAAAAAAATTTTCGGAAAATCGCGTAAATACCTACTTAAAAGTTAAAAATAAGATAGCTACTACTGATTATCAGAGAGTTAACTTTTTTCTAAGGGTAGAAATCAGGCTTTTTTTCTCATTTTCAGCGATTTCTAGAGGTTTTTTGAAGAAAAATTTTTCTTTAAGCGGGTTTTACAAAAATGAATCTTCGTTTCATTTCAACGAATCTTCGTTTCGATTTATCGAAACGAAGATTCGTTTTTATTGATTATCAGGTAGTTACAAGGGTGAAAATGGTAAATTTTGTGGTAGGTATCTTTTTCTCTTACAAAGTTACGAAGAATTTTTAACCTGACCAAACACGTGCACACTTTTTATTTGTAACTTATTGATAATCAGTAAACGATTTTTTTTGTTTTTCTTTTTGTTATTTTTTTGTTTTTTTTCTTTTTATAGGTTAGCATGAGTTATGATGGATTGTTCAAGGATAGATAGGGCAGAGTCGTTATCTTTTCTCATACGCTTATGCGTCTTATAAAACAGGCTGTGCCTGTAACTCATCAAAAACTTTGATAGCCAATAAAAACCCCTACCCTACTCTTTTTTTTATTAGTATACAAAAATAAATCGTCCATAATACAAGAACTTATGGACGATATTCTATTATTTTTCTGAAATGTTATTTTGCATAATTCACGGCTCGTGTTTCTCTGATAACAGTAACTTTTATCATACCAGGAAATACCATTTCTGTCTGTATTTTTTTGGACAAATCAAAAGAAAGTTGCGTCGCTTCTTGGTCAGTCATCTTATCGGCAGCAACAATTACTCTTAACTCTCTACCCGCTTGAATAGCATAAGTTTTTACAACTCCATCGTAAGACATTGCCATTTCCTCCAACTTATTTAGACGACTAATATAAGCCTCAACTACCTCTCTTCTTGCTCCCGGTCTTGCTCCCGAAATAGCATCACAAATTTGGACTATAGGGGCATAAAGACTTTTCATTTCCATCTCATCGTGGTGAGCACCTATAGCATTGCAGACCTCAGGCTTCTCCTTATATTTTTCTGCAAGTTGCATACCATGAATAGCGTGAGGTAATTCAGGTGCATCATCTGGCACTTTACCTATATCGTGAAGAAGTCCTGCTCGTTTGGCTATCTTTGGATTAAGCCCAAGTTCAGAGGCCATAGTAGCACAAAGATTAGCAACCTCACGAGAGTGCTGCAAAAGATTTTGACCATAAGAAGAACGATATTTCATCTTACCTATCATTCTTATCAAATCATGGTGTAAATTAACTATACCAAGGTCTATACAAGTTTTCTTTCCTGTCTCTATTACCTCCTGTTCTACCTGACGTTTTGTCTTAGCAACGACCTCCTCTATACGTGCAGGATGTATTCTACCATCAGTAATCAATTTGTGTAAAGAAAGTCTTGCTATTTCCCTGCGTATAGGATCAAAACAAGAAAGAAGTATGGCATCAGGGGAGTCATCTATGATTACTTCCACACCAGTAAGGTTCTCCAAAGTACGTATATTTCTTCCTTCTCTACCTATAATTCTACCCTTTATTTCCTCATTTTCAAGATTGAAAACAGAAACTGTATTTTCTATTGCCGTTTCTGTTGCTGTTCTTTGTATGGATTCTATAACTATCTTTTTTGCTTGCTGATTAGCAGTCATTTTGGCCTCCTCTTCTATCTCCATTATTTTGGCTATAGCATCGCTCTTGGCCTCCTCGGTTAAAGTTTCTATAAGCTGAGCCTTAGCTTGCTCGGCACTCAAACCAGCCAACTGCTCTAATTTATGTACACTCTCCTGATAAGTCTTTTCAACTTCTTGTTGACGTAAAGTAAGTCTTTCGGCTTGTTTTTTAAGATTTTCTTTGGCAAGATTAAATTCCGCACTCTTTCTTTTAAGTTCCTCTACTTCTTTGTTAAAGGCTTGTTCCTTTTGACGTAATTTATTTTCATTTTGTTGCACTCTGCTACTTCTTTCTTGACATTCCTTCTCATGCTCAGTTTTTAATTGTAGAAAACGCTCCTTTGCCTGCAACATCTTTTCTTTTTTGATAATCTCAGCCTTACTTTCGGCTTCTTTTATCATATTTTCACTTTTTTTCAAAAGTACTTTTCTCATTTTGGTGGTAGAAAGCCAAATGCCCACTCCACAAAACACAATAGCAACCGCTACACACAACACTATGTTCATACCTAATTAGTTTATCCTTTTTATCGGATAACCAAATACAGAAAAAAGAAAGCCGCATTGCAATGTGAGACAGAGGAGTATCTGCAAAACTCCAGTATCAATGTTTTGGGTACCTATGGGCATCAAGTATCTGCTGTTTCTAAGAAGAAAACCTAAAAGGTTGCAGCCCGCTTTTCTCCCATCCGAGTATTCCCTTTACCGTAAATTAATTGTTAAGTTTGCGAACTGTTATCTCAAACATTCAATACGGCTATTTCTCAATTTTATTTCAAATAACGATACACTTTTCACTCAAATACTTTAAATCAAAACAAAGTTAATTCGTCCGTCTTTTCTTCCTCAACTTTACGAGACATTTCTATATCGGTTATTTCAGATTCTACCAATGTTTTGGTATTTACTTGTTTAGCTTCAATAGTTTTATTAGATCCACTGTCCTCTGTTTTGAGTTTAAGAATTTGGTCAAGTAAATTATTTATATCTTTTGCTATCTTAATGTCTTGCTCAGAAACAACATTATTCAAACGTTCCTCTTGTTTGAGATTGGAAACAAAGGCCTGTAATAAAACCATCGCCATCAAATCTTGCTTGTCCCTATGGGCAGACTTTTGAGCATAAAATTGTAGACTTTCTTTGATAGAATCGCAAGCACGTAAAAACAAACTCTCTTCGCTTTGTTTTACTCTAACATTATAGTCTCTTTGTACTATTTTTAGTGTTATGTTTTTTGTTTCGTCCATATTCTATCAAATATTATCAGTATTCTCCTCAGTAGACACCAAAGTAATACTTCTATCTATTTTACTTAACAAATCGTCTATTATCAATCTGTACTCGGCTAATTCCGAATTGTTATTAATTATATTTCCTGTTCCTTGTACTTCTTTATTTAAATTATTGTTACTCACTTTAAGTTGCTCTATCTCTCTTTTCAACTTATCTATTTCCAAATCTTTTTGATACAAAACCTCCTCCAAATTAACTTTTTCAAAAGCCAATTGTCTTACTTTTCTCTCTATATCAACTAATATATTTTGCAATTCCTCCATTCAAAAGCAACTTTTCTCTGATGCAAATTTAGTAAAATTTTTATTATTACAACTATTTTTCTACTCTATTGGCAAATTATGTCCCATTCTTTCTTTTTTAGTAAGTAGGTAATCGTGGTTGTAATTGTTTGATTTGACAACAATAGGCACTGTTTCCGATATTTTTATACCAAAACCTTCCAAACCTGCCCTTTTTTGTGGGTTATTTGTCATAAGTCTTAAATTGGTAGCATTCATATCTCTAAGAATTTGTGCCCCTATGCCATAGTTTCTTTCATCTGGCTTAAAGCCCAAAGCCACATTGGCATCAACTGTATCCATACCCTGCTCTTGCAAATGATAAGCATGCAATTTATTTACCAATCCTATACCTCTACCCTCTTGATTTAGATAAAGTACAACTCCCTTCCCCTCTTTTTCAACCATCTGCATAGCAACGTGTAATTGGTCGCCACAATCACATTTCATACTTCCAAAAATATCTCCTGTAGCACAACAAGAATGAACTCTGCAAAGAATAGGCTCATCTTTTTTCCATTCTCCCTTTTTCAAAGCAAGGTGAGTTACTCCCGTATTTTCTTCTGTATATGCTATAATTTTGAAATCTCCCCAATGTGTAGGTAAATTTACTTCCTCCTCTTTTTTGATAAGTTTTTCGTGTTCTAAACGATAAGCAATAAGGTCTTTTATTGCAATGATTTTGAGGTCATATTTTTTAGCAAATTCTATCAATTGAGGCAAACGTGCCATAGAGCCATCATCATTCATAATTTCCATCAAAGCTCCTGCAGGATACATTCCCGTAAGTTTGCACAAATCAACAACAGCTTCTGTATGTCCGGCTCTTTTCAAAACTCCCAAATCTTGAGCATATAATGGGTTAATATGTCCAGGTCTGCCAAAATCTTGTGGTTTAGCCTTAGGGTTAGCAAGCCATTTTATGGTCTCTGCCCTATCATGAGTGGAAACACCGGTGGAACACCCTTCTAACTTGTCCACTGTAACAGTAAACGGAGTACCAAGCATGGAAGTATTATCTGCCACCTGTACGGGTAGTTCTAATTCTTTGCAACGCGAAAGAGTTATGGGTACACACAAAACTCCCCTTGCATTTTTGAGCATAAAATTGACTTTATCTGGAGTTATTTTTTCTGCGGCAAGCACCAAATCGCCCTCATTTTCTCTATCTTCATCATCAACAACAACAAGAAAATTACCCTTTTTAAACTCTTCTAATCCCTCTTCTATGGTGTTTAATTTAAAATTCATTTTTTATTATTCTCTTTAATTAAATAGAATGCAAAGTTAATAAAATTTTTATTGTCAAACTGGTTTTTTCCCTTTCTTTTTGAATTAGTAAAAAGATAAATCTTTATTTTTCTATCTCCATAGATAACTCTTCCCAATCTGTCATAAGTTGAGAAAGTTTATCCTTCTTTGCTTGATAGTCAGAATAAAAGGTATTGTCTTGTGGAGCATTGTTTATTTTTTGTTCCATTTCGTTTAATTCTTTTTCCAAACATTCTATCTCTTGTTCTATTTTTTGCAAAGCATTTTTCTTTTTGCGAATTTCTTTTTCTCTTTCTTTGTTTTGTTCAAAGAGTTTTTTGTTTTCAGATATGGTTTTATTTTCTTTTTTTTCTTTTATATCGTTTATAATATTCATTTCGTCCAACTGTGATATTTTTTTCATTTCCAAAAAATCAAATATATCACAATGGTATTCTTTTATCTTATGGTCTTTAAACTCATATAATACATCGGGCAAACCTTGTAAAAAATCCCTATCATGCGAAACCAAAATCAAAGTACCATCATATCTCAAAAGAGCATTTTTTAAAATATCTTTTGAATCCAAATCCAAATGATTAGTAGGTTCATCTAAGACCAAAAGATTTATTTCTGAAAGCATCAACTTGGCAAGTGCTAACCTCATTTTTTCTCCGCCGGAAAGCACTTTAACCTTTTTCTCTATATCTTGCTCATCAAAAAGAAAACCACCTAAAATACTTCTTATTTTTGTCCTAACCTCACCCTTTGCAATATCATCTATGGTTTCAAATACTGTTTTTTCTCCATCCAAAAGTGCCGCTTGATTTTGAGCAAAATAACCTATTTTTACATTTGTTCCCAAAGAGCATTTGCCTGAATAATCTGTTATTTCTCCAACGATAATTTTAGAAAGCGTGGATTTACCTTCTCCATTTCTACCAACAAAGGCTATTTTTCTTCCTTTTTCTATTAGTAAATCTATATTATCAAGTATGTTTTTTTGCCCATAACTTTTTGATAAACCTTTGATATCCACAACAATTTTACCACAATGAGGAGCCTTTGGAAACTGGAAATGTATCAAAGCAGTGTCTATATCATCTATTGAGATTCTTTCCATCTTGTCCAACATTTTTATTTTACTTTGCACTTGTCGGGCTTTTGTTGCTTTGTATCTAAAACGTTCTATAAATTTTTCTATTTCATTTATTTGCCTTTGTTGGTTTATCATTTGAGAATTTTGGTTATCTATTCTTTGTCTATGCAGTTCTACGTATGCAGAATAATTGACTTTATAATCGTAGATTTTGCCTCCTGTTATTTCTATTGTGCGTTTGGTTATATTGTCAAGAAAACATCTATCATGCGAAACTATAATAACCGAACCATAATAGTGTATGAGAAAATTTTCCAACCAAGTAATAGACTCTATATCCAAATGGTTGGTAGGCTCATCTAAAAGAATAAGATTTGGTTTTTTAAGAAGTATTTTTGCTAACTCCACCCTCATTTGCCAACCACTGCTAAACTCTGTCATATTTCTATTAAAATCATCTCTCTTAAAGCCCAATCCCAATAAAACCTTTTCTGCTTGAGGCTCCGCGTTATTTACATCTAACATCAACAATTTTTCATTCAATTCATTTTGTTCTATAATAAGATTTTCATACTCTTTGCTATGATAATCCTCTCTTTGGGAAAGTTCATTATTTATTTTATCTATCTTGTTTGACAAAATTTTTATTTCATCAAATGCTTTCATTGTCTCCTGCAAAACAGTTGTAGAACAAGAAGGTATCATTTCTTGTGGTAAATATCCTATGGTTTGCGACTTACTCTTTATAATACTTCCAGTCTCAAAATCCATTTTACCGCAAAGTATTTTTAACAAAGTAGATTTGCCGGCTCCGTTCTTACCAACCAAACCTATTCTATCCTTATCTCCTATAGTAAAAGATACGTTGTCAAAAAGTTTATCTCCGTTAAAAGAAATGGAAAGATTGTTTATGTTTATCATATTTGTTTTTGCTTTGTTACAAAAAAGACGAGAACATATTTGCACTCGTCCTTAATAAAAAATATTTAAATTATTAACTAAAATTCCAAATTTCTTATTCCTTATTGTAGGTTAAATCTTATAGGTAAATTGAATTGTTGACGAACAGGCTTACCTCTTTGTTTTGCAGGTTTCCATTTTGGCATCATTTTTACAACTCTGATAGCCTCTTCTCCACAACCAGAACCTATATCACGTAAAACTTTAATATCGGTCAAACTTCCATCCTTTTCAACCACAAAAGTTACATAAACTAAACCCTGTGTACCTGTTTCTCTTGCTTGTGCAGGGTATTTTAAATTAGCAGCTAAAAACTCATTCAGTTTTCCTGCACCGCCAGGAAACTCACTTGAAGACTCAACCACTGTAAATATAGTAACCTCTTCATCATCCACAACCTCTTCTTCTGTTTTTACCTCTACTTTTGGAATGAACACCTCAGCATTACCCTCGTTAGCAAAGTTATCCAAACTAAATGCGTTCTGCAATTCTTGGTCATCGTCTACAATTTCGAAATCCATAGATTGTTGTTGTTCCACTTCTTGTTGTGGAGGTTCTGGCTCATCTTGTTTGGTCTGTATAACCATCTCCTCTACCTGAGCCACAGACTCGGTTACCATTACTGCTTCCTCACCCTTATCATAAGTTTTCCATTCAAAAGCACATATCACCACAGCAAGCGCTACAACAAGACCTGCTTCAAAAAATAAACCTTTGGTTCTTTCAATATTGGCTTTTTCTGATTTTTTTGCTTCCATATCTAAAAAATATTTCTTTTACTTTTAACGCAATAACTTACGTATTTATTGCTTACTATACTCTATTTTTCAAGTCGCTAAATTACTAAAACTATATAATATAGTAACCATTTTTTTACAAAAAATCTTATACTTATTGTGTAACTAACTTAAAATTAAAATAATAAATAGCTAATAAGAAAAACTACTTCCTCCCAAAAACTCTCTCATTATGGAGGTAGGAGGTATGTAATTTGAATTTATAGCAATAAAATTTTCCAAAAATCTATGTAACCTACGAGCATTAGCAAAAGCCTCTGAGGTCTGTGGCACTTGCATAAGAAGAGGGTCGCAATAATTTTTCAATACTCCTATTTCGTATAATAAGGAGGAATTGAAAATACTATCAGCATTTTCTTGATAAGGGAAAATATGTTTTTCTTCACCTTTTCTTACACTGTTCCACATCAAAAGAGTTTTTTCGGCAGAAGCTCCTCTATAATTAAAATCTCTTACTATTCTTCTTATTAACCTATTGTCGCTTGTACTTATTCTATTGTGAGTATCCAAAGCAAGTTGAGTTAAAGCAGAAACAAATACCAAATATTTATTTTCTCTATCTATGGTTTTGGACAATTGTGGATTAAGGGCATGTATTCCCTCTATTATTACTATGGTATTGTTAGAAAGTTGTAAAGTTTTATTACTTCTTTCTCTTTGTCCTGTAACAAAATTAAATTTTGGTAACTCTATTTGTTTACCTTCCAACAAATCTTGCATTTGTTTGTTGAAAAACTCCAAATCAAGAGCCTCTAAACACTCAAAATCATACTCTCCATTCTCATCCCTTGGAGTGTGTTCTCTATCAAGAAAATAATCATCTAAAGATATTGTCAAAGGTTTTATTCCCAACACAGCCAAATGTACTGCTATACGTTTGCAAGAGGTTGTTTTGCCAGAAGAAGAAGGTCCTGCTAAAAAAACAAATCTAACCTTATTCTTTTCCTGATAAATTTCTTTTGCAATAGCAGAATATTTGTTTTCGTGTAATGCTTCTGATATTTGTATTATTTGATTTTGAAATCCATCATTCACCATCTTATTAAGCACAGGTATATAAGGCACTTTTAATATTTCCACCCAATGTTTATGCTCTTGAAATATGGAGAAAAGTTTTGGTTGATTTTGTAAAATAGCAGGTTGTTTAAAATCAAACGACTCATCGGGTAAAAGCAAAGAAAAACCCTTTTCGTATGGTAAAACATCAAAAACACTTAAATAAGAAGTAGAAGGTACTTTTTCAGAAAACAAAGTATTAACTGTTCCATCCAATATATCAACAGTTGTATAAAGTTTTTGACGAGAGCGTATAAGGTCAGCCTTTGACTTTAAACCAACTTTATAAAACAAATCCGCTGCTTGTTCCGAAGGATAAACTTTCTTTTCAAAAGGGATATTTTTTTCTACAAGTTGTAGCATTTTATTTTTTATACTTTTGGCAATTTCCGTCTTATCCCCCTCTACATTTTGCAATTCTATATAGTAACTATTTCTCATAGAATGCAAAACAACCATCTCTCCTTTGCTATAAAGTTCTTTCACTGCCTTATACATCAACATTATAAGGGAGGATATATACATTTCTTTTCCAACAGAAGACTTTATATCAAAAAATTCTATTTGTTTTGGGGTATATAATTTATAGTTAAGGTTACGTATCTTGTTGTTAATATAGGCTCCAAGTATACGTTTGTTATCCTCTATACCGGCATAGTCTACTATCTCTTGAGCACTTGTACCCGAAGGAACAAGAAACTTTTTATCAGTATTTACGCAATATATTTCTATCATCATATTTTTGTCTTGTAATTGTTTATTTATAAACGCAATTTCTTTAAATTTATTTACTTGTTCTGTTATTTTTTTATTAAACTCAAAAAATATATATTTACATTTAACCACGATAAAGCGACCAAAGTTAAAAAAGTTTTTATAATTTTGCAACATAAGGTAATTTTTAGAGTTATTTTACATATAAGAGAAAAGAAAAAGAGTATTATGAAAAACACAGTTTTTTTTATTTTTTTGTTAGCAAATATATTTTCAATAGTATCTTTTGCTCAACAGCCTGATTTATTACACGGAGATAATCTTGATTTTACTTACGGTACTTCTGGATGGAAGGGGACAGCAGGTACTTATAATAGTACTTCTACTGCTCCTGTTTGGACCCAAACCAATACATATACAGAGATAACTGATGCTAGGGACGGTTATAATGCAAATTTATTTACTATTATAACCGATACAAATGCAACAGACCCACATACAAATAACGCATTAAAAAAAGTACCAACTCAATTTGGATTTACCAAATCCATGCAAATAAACAATGATGTCCCGAGTTGTTTACCAAACTACTCTGAAGCAAAATATGATATAATGGTAGATGATGATAATTGTTTATTATCAATCTATTATGCTATAGTATTGGAGGCACCTGGACATAGTGGTTATGAAAACCCAACATTTCAAATAGATGTTATACGTACGAGTGATAATCAACAGATAAGCGATTGTGCCTTTTGGGAAATGCAAGGACAAACTCCTATTCCAGCAGGAAGTATATTTTTGCAAGGACAAGGTAGTGGATATTATGGAGGTTGGATTTACTGTCCATGGCAACAGGTAAAAATCAATCTTGCTAACTATATAGGAGAAAGTATTACTATAAGAGTAAGAATTGGTGATTGTAGCCCTAGGGCTCATGCTGGTTATGGCTATATTTGTGCAAAAACAGAAAAACCTACTATTGAAGTGGCAGGATGTTCGGGGGAAGGAAATATAATCACTGAAGCTGTAGCACCAGAGGGATTTGACTCTTATAAATGGTTTAGAGTTACACGAACTTCTGTTTCTCAATCTTCACTTGAAAATTTAGAACCAGCAGATAACTCTCTTGAGGTGCTTGGAACAAACAGAATACTTCAAGTAACCGAAGATATGATGCAAGGACAAACAACTCAATACTTTGCTGTAAAACTTATTTCTCCTCGTACTCAAACAACAAGACCTAATTGTGTAGCCTATATAAAGGCAACTGTTAATGATATAAGACCAAATTTTGACAATATTACATACATACCTGTAAACCCTTTGAACGAAGAGGATGAGGTCGGCTTTGAATTTGCACAAGTCAGACAGCGTACTGAGGATTCTCCTATGTCTTATCAATCAATAGATTTTGGAGATGGTCATAGTGTAGAATTGCAAAAAAATCTTGAAAGCAATATTTGGTCTATTTCTTCTACTACACCAGAAAACGACAATACAACAAGAGTAACATTAAACGCAAACCAAAGTATAGACACAATTTATCATACCTACGCTCATGGTAATTATGTAGCAACAATACAAGCTACTTCATACTATGTAATAGAGGGAGATGAGGAAAATGAAACTATCTACTGCACAAGACAAGATACAATTCATATTTCTGTAGCAGAAAGACCAAGTATATTATTGCAAGCAACAGATACTATATGTATGGGAGCAAGTGATACTATTTTTGCCTCTTCTCCTGACAACGATGTAGAAGTAGTCGCAAACTATCAATATTATTGGTGGTACAATATAGAAGACACTGCTTCTCAACCTATAAACATTGGAAGAAGTTTTATTTTAAATAATGTTAACGAAAACACTTCAGTAGTAGTTAAGGTATTAGATGAGGTAAATGGTTTTTATAGATTTGGTTATTTTACTGTTTATGTACAAGAATTTCCTGATATAACCTTAGAGGGTGATACTATGCTTTGTATGGGACAAACGGCTAATATTACAGCAAGCGACCAAACAGGAAATACTATAGCAATGCAATGGTCTTTTACCAATCCAGGAGATAATCCTCATATTACAAACCCTTCAACCAATCCTGTACTTTCCTTCTACCCTACTCAAGATACTATGGTTTATCTTATATGCGAAACCTCTGCAGGTTGTATATCTTATAAAGGAATAAATATAATTATGACAGACCCAAAAGTAAGTAGCGATAAAGTAAATATTTGTCCCGGAGAAGAAGTTACTCTTATAGGTAGTGATGCAATAGATTATTCTTGGATAAGTCAGCCACAAGATATAAGTCTTACAGAAAATGTAAGAAGTACAGAACCTGTCGTTGTAACACCACAAGACACTACAACATACACAATGAGAGGCTATGGTTCAAGCGGATGTTATACGGAAAGACAAATAACAATAAATGTTGTTCCTGTTCCAATTCCATTGATTAGTTACACTCCTCAATACGTAGATACAGAAGACCCTACCGTATCATTTACAGATATCTCTACTTATGGAACATATTCTTTATGGAAATTTTCTGATGGAGGTTCTTCCAATGATAGAACAGTAAGATATCATTTCAACGATTTATCAGATGATAGCGTAACAATATATTTAAAATCTGCTAACCTATTAGGTTTAGAAGAATTATCAAACAATGAATATAATTGCTCTGCAGATACCTCTATTACTATTCCTATAGAATTGTTTTCTGTTTGGGTACCTAATGCTTTCTCACCTAACGGAGATGGAATAAATGATTACTTCTTCTTTATGTCCTCAAATCTTTTAACAGATATTTCTTTTGAAGTATATAATCGTTGGGGAACAAAATTATTTGAATTTAAAGAAAATTCTCTTAGATTAACTGACCTAACAAATACAAATATAGGTTGGGACGGAAAATATAAAGGCGAATACGTACAACAAGGAGTATATGTTTGGAAACTTGAATATAAGAGAGAAGGTAGCACAAGAACATACCAAAAAACAGGTACTGTAACAGTTGTAAGGTAATATTTTAAAAATTTTATAATAAAAAGAGTAAACATATAAATATGTTTACTCTTTTTTATTTTACTATAGTTTAGTAATTTAAATAAATTTCACACGTGAAACACAGGCTGTGCCTGTGTTTTTATTTCAACTTATACTAACCTATACTAACTCATCATAACCTATAAAAACTTATAAAAAACAGCCAAAAATTTTTTTTTCGGTTTTTTTCGTAAATACCCATTTAAAAGCAAAAATAAGGAAAGTTGTGTTGATTATCAGGGAGTTAACCTTTTTAGAGTGGTCAAAATTGGGCATTTTTATTGATTTTCAACGTTTTCTAAAAGTTTTTTGAAGAAAAATTTTTCTTTAAGCGGATTTTGCAAAAATGAATCTTCGTTTTATTTCAACGAATCTTCGTTTCGATTTCTTGAAACGAAGATTAGTTATCGTTGATTATCAAGTAATTGCAAGGCTAAAAATGGTAAATTTTGTGATAGGTATCTTTTTCTCTTACAAAGTTACGAACATTTTTTGACCTGACCAAACACGTGCACACTTTTTTTTTGTAACTTATTGATAATCAGTAAACCGATTTTACACCCACAGGGTGCTTTTTATAGGGCATAGCCGTTACAAAAACACATACGCTTAGCGTCTTTAAAACACCCTATGGGTGTGGCTGTGCCCTTATAGAACACCCTGCGGGTGTAAAAATATATTGATTATTTATTATCTATAAATATATAATCAGAATTGACTAATATTCTGTCATTTACCCAATATTTTTTCCAAATTTTCTCAGGTATAGGGTTATCATTTATATCAAGACTTTCTTGTAAAATGTTTTTTTTCACTATTTTAGCCTTTCCTGAGTGTATTATATTAACTATCTCATTGAAAATTAGACTATCAGAAATCTGTTCCTTGAACAAATAAATTCCTAATTCATTGTTAAACAAATCCATAGTCATTCCAACACTATCATAACCAAGAATATTTTTTGTTTCAAATAAATACTTATTATATTTTTCATATATCTCCCCTACCCTTCTTGCTTTTTTTTCTCCTATTTCTGTTGAAATAGAATACATCCAATAAATATGCCGAAAAGCATCAAAAACACCACCTTCCTTATTACCACCAAGAAAATTTTCTTTATTTAAACTATCCATTACATTAAGAACATTAAGAGAAATTTCATATGCTTTTTTGAGAGATGAATAATTTTTAATAGCCCAAAATTTATCTTTAACAGACATGGAATTTATAATTTCTTTTTTACTTTGAGCAAAAGAAGTAAAATTTAAACCATTAAAAACAATGGTAAAAAATATAACGTATCGTAAAAATTTCATTTATTAAATTCTAAATGTTAAAAAAATATTTGTAAATCATATACAAATATTTAATTTACAAATATTTAATATATTAATATTAGTGTATTTTAGTTATTACTTTATTATACCAAGTTTTTTACTTATATCAAGCATTTTTTCTATTGGTTTTCTTGCCTCTAATATTGTTTTTTGACTTAATTCTATTTCGTATTTTTCATTTTGAAGAGAGTATAATATTTTTTCCATAGTATTAAGTTTCATATATTTACAATCATTACAAGCACAAGATTCATTATTTGTTACAATAATAAATTCTTTATCAGGATTGTCTTGTTTTAGTTTATGAAGTATGCCTGATTCTGTTGCAACAAGAAATTTTTTATTCTTATTCTCTTTTACATATTTTATCATTCCTTGTGTTGAGCCTACATAATCAGCAAGAGAGGAAACAGCATCATTACATTCAGGATGGGCAATAAGTATTGCATCAGGATTTTCTCTTTTCATTTTTAAGGTATATTCTGCAGTAAGTTGTTCATGTACTTCACAACTTCCATTATAAAGCATCATATTTCTACCTGATATCCTATTTATATACCCACCAAGATTTTTATCGGGAGCAAAAATTATTTTCTGTTCCTTTGGCAAAGAATTTACTATTTGTAAAGCATTACCTGAGGTGCAAATTATATCAGAAAGAGTTTTTATTTCTGCACTACAATTAACATAAGAAATAACAATATGATCTGGATATTTGCTTTTAAATTCTTTAAATTCATCATATTTACAAGAGTCAGCAAGGGAGCAACCTGCATTCATATCAGGTATAATTACTTTTTTTTCTGGATTAAGTATTTTTGCTGTTTCTCCCATAAAATGTACTCCACAAAAAAGTATTATATTCTTTGTTGTTTCTTTGGCTTTTTGAGCAAGATTAAGACTATCTCCAACAAAATCAGATATGTCTTGTATTTCCGGTATTTGATAGTAATGTCCAAGTATAAGTACGTCTTTTTCTTTTTTTAACTTTAATATCTCTTCTTTTATATTAAAATTAGTTTCCATGTTAATACTCCTTTATAATATGTTATTTATAAAATTATTTCTTTGTATAATTTATAATATATCTGCATAGTTTATTTATTATTTTTTTTTATAAAACTATTACTATTATTATGTATGTTTAAAGTGTTAATTATCTTTCTTTTTCTTTGCAAAGATAAGTATTTTATAAACAATGGAAAAATAATAACTTAAATATTTAAATCAGTAATTTATACTTATTTAAGTATAATACTTTTATTTATTAACATTACTTTAATTGTTAATAAATAAATACTATTTTTTGTTGTTAGAAATTATAAAATTTATTGTTTAAAAACATGTACTTTCTTAACAAGTATGGAAATATAATTTTGATTTTAACATTATAGTATAGTATTTTTAACATTTATTAACATATTCTTTGTTTATAATATTTATTAATTGATTATTAAGATATTAAAAAAGTAAGAAATTTTTATTTTAAAGTATAATTGCTAAATAACAGAGAGATAAAAAAAATATATTAACTTTGCAGATAGAAAAGTTTTTAACATATAGTAAGATGAGTGTTATACCTATAGCATCAGACCACGCAGGTTTTGAATTAAAAGAGCAAATAAAATCATATCTTTTTAGTAAAGGAAAAGAAGTAAAAGATTTTGGATGTTATTCTTCTGAGAGTGTAGATTATCCTGATTTCATACATCCTCTTGCCAATTCTATAAATAAAGGTGAATATGATTTTGGTTTTATTATGTGTGGTACAGGTAATGGTGTGAGTATGGTTGCAAATAAGTACCCAAATGTTCGCTGTGCTTTGTGTTGGCAAAAAGAAATAGCAATGCTTGCAAAAAAACATAATAACGCTAATATAATAGCCTTACCAGCAAGATTTATAACCTTTGAACAATCAAAAGAAATTATAGAGTCTTATATGAATGCTTGTTTTGAAGGAGGAAGGCATGAGCGTAGAATAAATAAAATACCTATTAAGTAAGTATAATGAATACAAACAGTTATAAACAATATCTTAATTCTTGTAAGGAAAGTATAAAAAAAGATGAAAATATAGAATTGTCTTTTATTAATGAGAATGATATTGCTTATAATGTGTTTAATAATATCAATAAAGTTAAGAAGTTAGCCTCAGATATTAGGACAAAATTTATAAATAATATAGCAGATAATCTTGTTGTTTTTGATAAGAATTTTTCTGAAAAAGGAGGTAGTGTTCATTGGTGTGTAACTTATAATGATTTTATAGAAAAAGTTGTAAAACTTCTTGATAAAAATAATATAAAAAGTGCAAATGTTTTTCATTCTGATTTTATTGAAGAGTTAGGATTAAAAAATGCTTTAATAAATAAAGATATAACCATAGATAATGATATAAACGATACTATTGTTTTTACTCCACAATTTGGAATTATTAATTCTGGTAGTTTATTTTTTGAATTTACTTCTTCTATAGATATGGAACAAGTTTTAAGTAGTAGATTTAAAATTTTTGTATTACCAATAAATTATTTTCTTTTTAAAAATGAAGATATAGAATTATTTTCTTATTTATACTCCATTTATAAATACAAAAAAATATATCCTTATCTTACTTCTTTGTATACTCCAAGTCCTATAAAGAATAATAAGGGTAATATACATATTTTTATTGTAGATAATAGTAGAAGTAATATACTTGAAAATAAAGAGATACGTTCTGCTTTAAATTGTATAAATTGTGGTGCTTGCAAACAAGTTTGTCCTGTTTATAAAATAATAGGAGATAAACCATATGATAATATTTTTTCTGGTCCTTATGCTAATGTTGTATTGCCTTATTTGGAGAATGTAGAAAATTATAAACATCTTTGTTTTTCTTGTACAGGATGTGGTAATTGTTCTAAAATTTGTCCTGTAAATATTCCAATTTCAGAATTAATTATAAAAAATAAAAATTATTTTTTTGAAAATGGAATAATGGACATTACAGATGTAAGGCTTGCAAAATCTTTGGGTAGGACTTTAAAAAACAGAAAACGAATGAATAAAAGTAAAGTACTTAAAAATCTAAAGATAAAATTATTAGTCAGTAATTCTAAGTTAGTTTCTGATAGATTTGTATTTTCAAAATATACTTTTAATCAACAATATCAACTAAATAATCCTAATGATGAACAATAAAGATATAGAAAATATAAAAGTATCTGCTTTTTCTTTAGACAAAACTTTATTTTATTCAAAGGTAGATGACTTTGTAAATAAAGAAATAATAAACAAAAAAGAAATACTAACAAAGATTATATCGTTTTTGGATATAACTACACTAAATGATAGTGATAATAAGAAAGCAATAGAAAATATTATTCCAAACTTAACCTGTAGAGTAGGGGAGAGATTAATAAATGTTGCAGGTATTTGTATATACTCCAATCTTTTACCTACACTTAATAGTTACACACTACCTGAAGATATAAAAAAAGTAGTTGTATCAGGAGGTTTTCCTACTGGACAATTATCTTTAGAGGCTAAGTTACAAGATATAAATTTTGCTTTAATTAACAATGCTGACGAAATAGATATACCTATAAATAGAGGTTTGTTTTTTGAGAACGAAAGAAATCTTGCAAAAGAATTACAAATAATAAATAATTATATAAGAATAGGTTCTAAAAAAGTAAAATTAAAAATAATTCTTGAAACATCGGAATTAGAAAATTATGAGAATGTTTATAAGGCTTCTATGCTTGCTATTGAAAACGGAGCAGATTTTATAAAAACATCTACTGGTAAAGTTTCACGTGGAGCAGATATATATTCTTCTGTAATAATGTTAATTGCAATTAGAGAATATTTTAAAAAGACAAATAAGATTATAGGTTTTAAGGCTGCAGGTGGTATTCGTACTTGGCAAAATGCTATTAAATACTATATTCTCGCAGAAAAAATAATGGGAAAAGATTTTCTTAATAAAGAAACTTTTCGCATAGGTTGTTCAAATTTGAGAGACAGTATATTAAAAGAAATAAACGAAAAATAAGAAGTGTAATTTTATGAGTAAATTAAGCGAAAAGTTGGCTAAATCACCTCTTTTAGAAGAAGAAAGACAAACTAAAGAAATAGGAGTTTATCCTTATTTTAGAGCAATTTCTTCTGACCAAGATGCTGAGGTTACTATTAAAGGAAGAAAAGTTTTAATGTTTGGTTCTAATTCTTATCTTGGTTTAACTAACCA
Source organism: uncultured Bacteroidaceae bacterium (assembly GCA_964626385.1). Taxonomy (GTDB): domain Bacteria; phylum Bacteroidota; class Bacteroidia; order Bacteroidales; family P3; genus Scybalousia_A. The sequence continues at coordinate 5,422 of CAZVEO010000021.1, read as the reverse complement.
TCCTGAGGTAAAACAAGCAGGTATTGAGGCAATAAAAAAATATGGTTGTGGTTGTGCAGGAAGTCCTTTTCTTAATGGTTATATGGATATTCATGTAGAATTGGAGCAAAAATTAGCAAGTTTTGTAGGTAAGCAAAATGCAATTTGTTTCTCCACAGGATTTCAGTCAAATATTGGAGCATTGAGTGCTGTTGTAAGTAGAGGAGATTATATTATTTGTGATGAAAGAGACCATGCCTCTATAGTTGATGGTAGAAGACTTTCTTTTGCAACAAATCTTAAATTCAAACACAATGATATGTCTTCTTTGGAAGAGGTATTAAAAAAATTACCTGACGATGTTATTAAACTTATAGTTGTTGATGGTGTTTTTTCTATGGAAGGAGATATAGCAGACCTTCCCACAATAGTTGAATTAAGTGAGAAATATGGAGCAAGTATTTATGTAGATGAGGCTCATTCCATAGGTGTTCTTGGTAAAGAGGGTAGGGGAGTGTGTAATCATTTTGATATTACAGATAAGGTTGATATAATAGTTGGTACTTTTTCAAAGTCTTTGGCAACAATAGGAGGTTTTGTTGCTGCTGATAATGAAACAATAGATTTTTTACGTCATCATTCTCGTCCTTATATTTTTTCTGCTTCTATTTCTCCTGCGGCAACAGCAAGCGTTATAAAAGCTTTAGATATTATTCAAAGAGAACCTGAACGCTTACAACATCTTTGGGATATGACAAATTATTCCTTAAATTTGTTTAGAAGTAATGGTTTTGAAATAGGACCTACTCAAACACCTATTATTCCTTTGTATATTAGAGATATGCGTAAAACATTCACTATAACAAGAGAATTATTGGATAATGGAGTTTTTGTTTCTCCTGTTATTCCTCCTGCTTGTCCTCCAGAGGATACTTTAATTCGTTTTGCTCTTATGGCAACTCATACAAAAGAACAAATAGACAAAGCAGTAGATATTTTGATAAAAGTATTTAAGAAGTATAATGTAATTTAATATACTCTTAATAAAAATAGTAGTAAGTAAAAGCTTGCTACTTTTTTAGTAAAATGTGGAGAGAAAAAGAAGTAATGAATAAACTTAATTTTATTGATTGGAAAAAAATAGATTATTCTGAGGCTTTGGAAAGACAATTAAGTATTTTTAATTACAAAGTCTCTCAAAAGTTACTTGGAAATACTGAGATAAATAATGATTTTATTCTTTGTGAGCATAACAATGTGTATACTTTAGGCAAACATGGAAAGGATACCAATATGCTTATAACAGAGGAATATCTTAAAAAAATCAATGCAAAAGTTTATCATATAAATAGGGGAGGAGATATCACTTATCATGGTCCTGGACAAATAACTGGTTACCCTTCCTTGGATTTAGACTCTTTACATTTTAGTATAAGGGATTATATATTTTCTTTGGAGCAAATGGTTATCAATCTAATGAAAGATTATGATATAAAATGCGAAAGATTAGCAGGAGCAACAGGAGTTTGGATTGATGCAAATACTCCAAAAGCAAGAAAAATTTGTGCCATAGGAGTAAAGGTATCAAGAGGAATAACTATGCATGGATTTGCTTTTAATATTAATACTGATTTACAATATTTTTCTTATATAAACCCTTGTGGATTTTTAGATAAGGGAGTAACAAGTATGGAAAAAGAATTGAAAGAAAGAATAGATATAGATACTGTAAAACAAAAATTGTACAATCATTTTTTACAACTTATATAATTATGAACAGAACAGAATTGATAAATTTGATAAAAAGAAAGCAGAGTTTTCTTTGTGTAGGTTTGGATAGTGATATAACGAAAATACCTCAACATCTTTTAAAAGAGGAAGACCCTGTATTTGAATTTAATAAAAGAATTATAGACTCCACTCTTGCTTATACCATTGCTTATAAGCCAAATCTTGCTTTTTATGAAAGCAATGGTATAAAAGGGCTTATTTCTCTTAAAAAAACCATGCAATATTTACAAGATAAGAGAAAAGAGTGTTTTATTATTGCTGATGCCAAGAGAGGTGATATAGGCAATACTTCAAAACAATATGCTAAGGCTATGTTTTCTGCTGAGGGCGACTTTGATTTTGATGCTATAACAATTGCTCCTTATATGGGTAAGGATTCGGTTATGCCTTTTTTTGAATTTCCAAATAAGTGGGTTATACTTTTGGCTTTGACAAGTAATGAAGGAGCTTCAGATTTTCAATATATTGAGGATAAAAATGGTATTCCTCTTTTTGAAAAAGTACTTTCCATTGCTCAAAAATGGGAAACCTCAAAAGAAAATCTTATGTTTGTTTGTGGTGCAACAAAGGCAGAGAAATTTGTTGATATTAGAAAAATAGCACCGGAGCATTTTCTTTTAGTACCGGGTGTAGGAGCACAAGGAGGTTCTTTAAAAGAGGTTTGCAAATATGGTCTTAACAAAGATTGCGGACTTTTGGTAAATTCTTCTCGTGGAATAATTTTTGCAGATAAAAGTGAAGATTTTCATATTGTAGCAGGGCAAAAGGCAAGGCAGATGCAAGAGGAAATGAGTCTTTATTTAAAGGATATATAGAGATATACTTTTGTTGTCATTTGCTGATGTGAAAAAATATTTATAATTTTGCGTTTTCAGAAAAGAGGGAACAATTACACAATAAAAAATATATAACATTAATTATGGATAAATTACTTCTATTAGGTGATGAGGCTATTGCACAGGCTGCTATTGATGCAGGACTGTCAGGCGTTTTTGCCTATCCTGGAACACCTTCCACGGAAATAACAGAATATATACAAGATTCAAAACAAGCAAGAGAGTTAGGTATTAGAAGCAATTGGGCGGCAAATGAAAAAACAGCTATGGAGGCAGCCTTAGGTATGTCCTATGCAGGTAAGCGTGCTATGTTTTGTTGCAAACATGTTGGTATTAATGTTGCGGCAGACCCATTTATGAATTCAGCTATTACTGGAGCTAATGGTGGACTTATCTACATTGCAGCAGATGACCCAAGTATGCACTCTTCTCAAGATGAACAAGATTCTCGTCAATATGCTGATTTTGCAATGATTCCTTGTCTTGAACCTAGCAATCAACAAGAGGCTTATAATATGGTACATTATGGTTTTGAAATTTCTGAAAAGTATCATATTCCTGTAATGATTAGAGTTACCACTCGTTTGGCTCATTCTCGTGCTGCTGTTGAAAGAAAAAACGTAGTAAAACAACAAAACACCCTTACTCTTCCTGAGGATAAGCGTCAATACATACTTCTACCCGTTAATGCAAAACGACATTACAAAACTTTGATTAAGAAACAAGAATCTTTCTTAAAAGAAAGTGAAACCTCAGAGTTTAACCATTTGTATGAAGGTACGGATAAAAAACTTGGTATAGTTGCTTGTGGTTTGGCTTACAATTATTTAATGGAAAACTTCAAAGACAAACAATGTCCTTATTCCATATTAAAAGTTTCTCAATATCCTATGCCCGAGGCTTTGCTTAATAAACTATACAATGAAAGTGAAGAACTTATTGTATTAGAGGAAGGACAGCCTATATATGAAAGACTTATCAAAGGTTTGTTAAATATTTCCAAACCAATTCACGGAAGACTTGATGGAACAATACAAAGAGATGGAGAACTTTCTCCTAATTCTGTAGGTAAGGCATTAGGTTTGGAGGTTAGTGAAGGTTTTGAAATACCTTCTTTGGTTGCTCCAAGACCTCCTAAACTTTGTGATGGTTGTCCTCATAGAGATTCTTATCTTGCTCTTAATGAGGCTATGAAAGATTTTGGTGGTTCAAGAGTATTTTCTGATATAGGTTGTTACACTTTGGGCGCTTTACCTCCTTTTGAAAGTATATACACAACCGTTGATATGGGTGCTTCCATTACTATGGCTAAAGGTGCTCAAGAAGCAGATTTAAAGCCTACTGTTGCTGTTATAGGAGACTCTACTTTTACTCACAGCGGTATGACTGGTCTTTTGGATTGTTGCAACGATAACATTCCTGTAACCATAATAATATTGGACAACGATATTACTGCTATGACTGGAGCACAAAAGTCCTCTGCAACAGGCAAAATAGAAAATATTTGTATGGGCTTGGGTGTTGAAAAAGAACATATAAGAGTTATCAATCCTTTGGCAAGAAATCATGCAGAAAATGTTAACATAATGAAAGAGGAAATTGCCTATAAGGGTGTCAGTGTTATTATTCCACGTAGAGATTGTATTGTTTGGGGGCAAAAGAAGCGCAAAATGCAAAAAGCAAGTGAAAAAAAATAAAGCTTTGCCTTAGTAGTTAAAGAAAATAAAATTACAAGAATAAAATGAAAATAGATATAATATTATGCGGAGTTGGTGGTATGGGGGCTTTGAGTAGTGCAGCCATCATTTCAAAAGCCGCTTTGGAAATGGGACTATATATGAAACAAGCAGAAACTCACGGAATGAGCCAAAGAGGAGGTGATGTTCAATCTCACCTAAGGTTGAGCGATCAACCTATTGCTTCTGACCTTATACCAGAGGGTGAATGCGATATAATTCTTTCTGTTGAGCCTATGGAGGCTTTAAGATATGTCAATTTCCTTAACAAAAAAACAGGTTGGATAATTACGAATCAAAATCCTTTTGTCAACATTCCTAACTATCCTGATATGGCAACAATAACAAAGGAGATAGAAAAATTTCCTAATCATATTGTTTTTGATGCTGACCAAATAGCAAAGGAAGTCAACAATCCAAAGGGAACAAATATGGTTGTACTTGGAGCAGCAAGCAAGTATCTAAAAATAGATATAGCCAAGTTAGAGGACGCTGTTAGACAAAACTTTGCTCGTAAGGGTGAGGCTGTTGTTGAGGCTAATATCAAGGCTTTGAGAGCGGGTAGAGAAATAGCAGATAAAAAATTATAATATTTTTTCATAATTCCAAGGGGGTAAAGTATTCTTATACTTTAACCCCTTTTTAAATACTATACGCTAATTATAATCTATTTTCAATATAATTAATTTCTTTTTGAGTGAGATTATATAACTCGTATATAGTTCTATCAACATCTATATCTGTTATTTTACCTATTATTCTTTGATTTACAGTCTCGTTAAATCTTGTAGGAAAATCTAATTTTACCAACATCTTCTCTAATGTAGTGTTATATAATTGAATACCGCCACCTTGTACCTCTGCTTCTGTTGTTAGTTTTAAATACCAATCAAAAAGTTTGCTATTCATTAAACCTACAAATTGTAATAGTTCTTTCCTTTCTCCTGTCATTATATTTATAGCATTATTACATACCATTCCTTTATCGTCAAATGAAAAGTTAATATTACAACCAATAATTTTCCACACCACTTTTTGCTTAAAGAAATCGCCCCAATAGGCGCAGTTGCGGAGGTTGTA
>CAZVEO010000020.1:26211-27914 GCA_964626385.1 uncultured Bacteroidaceae bacterium | reverse complement strand
GAACAATGGCAACAAACTACTGAAAAAGGAGCAGAAAAAATTGTAATAACTTATACTCCTATATAATATTCTAACTTATAACAATTTATATTAACTTGTACTTTTAATTGTAAGGCCTCAAAGAGTTTTTATTAAAAATCTTTCCAAACATTGTCTTCTAACTCAGAAGTGTTTATATTTTCAAAAACTTGCTCTGAATTGAAGCCTTCACCTATTGAAGCTTCTTTGTGTTCAAAACGATATTTAAATCTAGAAAATAAGATTTTAGCATAACCTCCATCGTAACGACTGATAGTTCGTCTATAAACACCTCCAGGATAATTTACACCTTTATCTCTTGCCTCTACAATAGGATTTACAATAACATTTGCTATATTTGTAATACCATCCTCTTTTCTTACATTATAAATATCATATTTTTCTAAATCTTCTTTTATATTTCCTTTACCTATTAGTTTTTCATCACTAACCGCTTCATTCCACTCGCCACTATCATTATTAAATACTCTCCAGCCTTGTATTTCATAAATTCCAATATAACCTCTTCCTCCTCGAGCAAACAAGAAAAGAATATCACCTTTGTTTACTTGTTGCACAAGATTAGTACGCCAATATTCTCCATACTCACAAAGAGCAATTTCATAAATACCTTTATCAAAGGCGTTAAATTGAGCATCTATATTGTAAGCATTAAAATGCCATGCTTGTTTGTTTAAAAATTTATTATCTACTTTTGAAATGGAGGTATCTTCTTGGGTATTTATCTCCATTGAATTGTTAGAGTTATAATTTGTTGTATTAACTTCTCCTTTAGAAAACATACTCCACAATTTGCTTATACTTCTATCGTTTATATTTAAGCCTTGCCTTCCATCGATATCATTTTTCAATATTTGAGTTATATAGGCAAATTGTTGAATAATTTCTTTTGTATTTTCTGGAGCTTCAGCCTCTTCTCCAGGTTTTTTTAGAATATCACCTAGTTTATCTATACATTCTTTTATGTTTTCTATTTGAGTTCCATTAAGATAAAAAATCAACTTATTGAATACTTCTTGTCTTAATTTTTTATATTCATCATTGCTTATTTTACCATCGTCCATAGTATTCCACATAATAGAAATAAATTCAGAATATACATTAATCTTATTCTCATAGATTTTGATATTTTTATCTTTATTTTCTTCTATGTTTGTTTGACTGTTTAATAATGCATATGTTATAAACATTGTTAAAAGTGCACCAAAACATGCTGCCAATACTTGAAAAGAAAAATCATTTCCAGTAAAAATTATTGGAGAGATAACACATATAAACACAATCACAAAAGTTATTGTAATTATATACCACTTATGTTTTTTTATAAATCCATCTGTTTTTTTCATATCGTTTAAGTTATATTACATATTATTTTTCTATATTTTTTTTAATCTTTTTTATTTATTCCTCACACCAAACTAACGTTAACTTAAAATATAGTTATGTTAAACAAGTAACTTTTCTATATACGTAACCAAAGTTTTGTATATCTGTTCATCTTTTTGTTCTATCATATATAGAATATTTCCTTGACTGAATAACAAATCTATATTTAATTCTTTTTCGTTGAAAAATATTCTTTTGTTATGCAAATTAAAACCTACTTGTTCGAAATACTTTTCAAATATAAATTACAATGCATCACCAAAACGAATTTCGTGTGA
>CAZVEO010000020.1:0-26111 GCA_964626385.1 uncultured Bacteroidaceae bacterium | reverse complement strand
CGAAATACTTTTCAAATATAAATTACAATGCATCACCAAAACGAATTTCGTGTGAATTTTGAAGCCTTGTACCAGCAAAATTAGGTACAGCGTTTGGCTTTGCCCAAATAATATCATTAAGTATCCAAAAACCAAAATCTTGCATTATATAACCGAGACGAAAAATATTTTGAAAAGAACCTATAACCCAAATAGCTCCATCTTCTTTCAAAATTCTTTTACATTCTTTTAACCACAATTTGCAAAAATTGTCAGAATCATTTAGACTTGAGAATTTATCCCGCTTTTCTTTAACTCCGTTAAACTTGCTACCATCATTTCGTAGCAAAACTCCATCTGTTTGCATATTGTACGGAGGGTCGGCAAAAATCAAATCAACAGACTCCGAAGGCAAATTCTTTAATACCTCTATACAATCTCCTTGAATGATTATATCTTTTTCTATTTTTGGCATAACTCTTTTTTTTGTTTTTTTGCGTTATGCCAAATGTCCTATATATCTTTAACGACAACCCATAAAAACTGCGAGCATTCTGCTCACAGAATGTCGTCGAAATTACCTATAGAACAACAGATGGTCGCTAAACGCAAGCACTTGCTTATTTGGGTTGTTCTATCTATGGTTATGAAATTTTCGACATTTCACTGTGATTTTTTGAACAAATAGCAAACGCTATATTTCTAATAAACACTATTGTTTATCTGTTTGCAAAGGTAGTAATTATTTGAAAATTATGAAAAAAAGTATTTTGTTTTTTGATGGGTTAAAAAGCAGTTAAAGATTATTGTAGTTTTTGCATGGAGTATAGATGATAATATAGTCCTTGTTTTTGATAAAGAGTTTGGTGGGTGCCTTGTTCTTTGATTTCACCATGGTCAAGTACTATGATTTTATCTGCTTTTTCTATAGTGGAAAGTCTGTGAGCAATAACTATAACGGTTTTCTCTTTGCCTATAGAGTCCAAGGCTTGTTGTACCAATACTTCACTTTTGTTGTCCAAAGCCGAAGTTGCTTCGTCTAAAATAAGTATATCTGAATTTTTTAACACTGCTCGAGCAATGGCTATTCGTTGTTTTTGACCACCGGAAAGTTTGTCTCCTTTATCTCCTATATTAGTTTCGTATTGTTGTGGCAGAGAAAGAATAAATTCTTCGGCATTAGCAATTTGACTTGCTTGTTTTATTTGTTCAAAAGAATAACTCTCTTTGCCGAAAGCAATATTGTTTTTTACACTATCATTTATCAATATAGTTTCTTGACCAACCATAGAAATATTTTCTCTTATCTTGGAAGAACTGAGTTCTTTTATAGAAATGTTATCAAAAAATATATCTCCGCTTTGAGCAAGATAGAATTTTTCAATCAAATCTATTATTGTGGTTTTTCCTGAACCTGATGGTCCTACTATGGCAGTCGTTTTTCCTTTCTCAAAAAGACAATTGATATTTTTAAGCACAGGACTTCCCTCCTCGTATGCAAAAGAGAGATTCTCAAATCGTATTCCATTCTTTAACTTGGGGAACTCTTTGCTAACAGCAGGTTCACTTATGGTTGTTACAACGTCCTGTATTTCTATGATTCTATCAACAGAAGCGAGTCCTTTTTTTATACTATAAAAAGCAGTGGAGGCATCTTTAGCGGGTTTGATGATAAGAATAAATAAAATCAAATAAACAATAAACATTGTGCTTGTAAGCCCAGAGGATGAAAGTACCTCGTTGCAACCTATCAACAAAATAACTGCTACGACTATTGATGAAAGTACCTCACTCAAAGGAGAAGCGAGATTTATGCGTCTATAAACATTATTTCTCAAAATAGTAAAATCATTGTTTATTTGCTTAAATATTTGATTTACATAATCTATTGCTGTCAAAGATTTTATTATTCTAAGACCTCCTATTGTTTGTTCTATAATGGACACTATTTGTCCGTTGGTTTTTTGTAAGCGTTTGGAATTTGATTTTAACTTATGAGAAAGTGTAGAAGTCAGCAAAATGATAATAGGAAATAAGACAAGAGTAACAAGAGTAAGTTTCCAGTCTATGTAAAAAAGTATAGTCAAATAAATACTCACTACCACAATAGAATTAATTATTGTTTGGTGAGATTTTAATACTGTTTCGTCATAGTCTATTATATCGGAGGAAATTCTAGAGAGCAAATCTCCTTTTTTATGTTTAGCAAAAAAACTCATATCATTATGAAGAAAACTTTCAAAAAGTTTGTTTCTCATATTACGAGTTATTTTGTTGCGAGTACAACCCATATAATAAGCGGCAAGCCATTCAAACAAGTCTTTCAATACATAGATGGCAAGAATAATAATTGTAAAATAAATCAAAGCCTTCTGTTTTCCAAAAGCAAGAAAATAAGAATAAATATTGTTGAGTAATTTATCCAATTCTGTTTTTGGTAAAGTAGAATCTTCAACAAAGAGTATTTGTAAAAAGTTGTTTATTGAAAGTATGGAGCAGATGGAAAAGACAGACATCAAAATCACCAAAAGAACATACAAAACATACCTTAAAATGTATGGTTGAGTATTTTTTAATATGTACTGTCTTTCCCGCTTAGTCATTTTTTTATTCGCTCATTTGAGGGTAAATACCTATGTAGTTATGAGGAGAAATGGCTTTCATTCTCTCTTTTACCTCATTAGTAACGTTCAAAGTATCTATAAATTTGTGTATGGTCTCTTTGTCCATTTTGGTATTTTTGCGAGTAAGTTGTTTTAGTGTCTCGTAAGGATTAGGGTAGTTTATACTTCTCAATATAGTTTGCAAAGCCTCTGCTACAACAGCCCAATTGTTTTCTAAATCTTGATAGATGGCTGTTTCGTTTAGTATAAGTTTGTTTATACCCTTTTTCAAAGATGATAAGGCTATTAAAGTATGAGCCAAAGGCACACCTATATTCCTTGAGACTGTGCTATCGGTCAAATCCCTTTGCAAACGGGAGATAGGTAGTTTCATGCTCAAATGAGTCAATATAGCATTAGCCATACCTAAGTTGCCTTCTGCATTTTCAAAATCTATTGGGTTTACTTTGTGGGGCATAGCAGAAGAACCCACTTCGTCTTTTTTTATTTGTTGATGAAAATATTCCATAGAGATATACATCCAAATATCTCTTGCAAAGTCTATCAATATGGTGTTTATTCTTCTTAAACTGTCAAAATAAGCAGCCAAATTATCATAATTTTCTATTTGAGTAGTAAAAATATCTCTTTCCAAACCTAACGAAGCAACATATTCATCAGCGAAACTCAACCAATCAACCTCTTTAAAGGCAACACTATGTGCATTGAAATTACCTGTTGCTCCTCCAAATTTGGCTGAAAAAGGAATGAAAGCAAAATAAGCCAATTGTTTTTCTAATCTATAAGAAAAAACTTTCATTTCCTTACCCAAACAAGTTGGAGAGGCTGGTTGTCCATGTGTATGAGCAAGCATTGGTATATCTTTCCACTCTTTTGCTTTATTGTTTATAAGGTCTAAAATTTCGTTTAGAGCCGGTAACAACACTTCGTCATTGCAATCCTTTAAGGATAAAGGTACGGAGGTGTTGTTAATATCTTGAGAGGTAAGTCCAAAGTGTATGTATTCTTTGTATTCAGACAAATTCAAAACATCAAACTTTTCTTTAATAAAATACTCTACCGCTTTAACATCGTGATTTGTAGTTTTTTCTATATCTTTTACCCTTTGAGCATCTTCTGTGGTGAAGTTTATATATATGTTTCTTAAATCCTCAAACTTATTTTTGTCAAAATCTTTCAAAGCAGGCAAAGGAATATTGCACAAAGCAATAAAATACTCCACTTCCACTCGCACCCTATAATTTATCAATGCTTTTTCTGAAAAATATTTTTCTAATATTTCTACCTTATTTCTATATCTGCCGTCTATTGGACTTATTGCGGTTAATGTATTCATAAAGTTTATATTTTTTTGTTATCTGAATAAAATTTGTTGTTTATCAGTGTTCTACTATTTATAAGATTGTACACATCTTTGTTATGAATTGCTTGTTGCAAATAGCCTATGTGTCTCATATTGTGTAAATCTGACCCGACCAAATCGACATAGTTTTTTTGTACTAAATACTTTGCAAATTTTTGTACATCTTTGCCATAAAAACCAGCTAAAGAGGTAATATTCATTTGAAAGAGTATATCTCTGTCTTTCAACTCATCTATAATATTTTTGTTGTATGGTAAATAGGCAATATATCTTTCGGGGTGAGCAAGAATAAGTTTATAACCCGCTATTTGCAAATCAAAAATAAGCTCTTTCCAATGAGCAGGCATATTCATAAAAGGAAATTCTATCAAAATATGACCATTAGTAAAAGTTTTTAGTTTGTTAATCTTAAACAATTCTCTAAAATTGTCATCTATAGTATGCTCTGCTCCTATTTCAAATTGCATATTTATACCAACTTGTTCTACAGCTTCTTGCAGTTGCTCCAATCTTTTGTCAAAAGTATCAGTATCATTCTCAAAAGAACCAAAACGGACATGAGGAGTAACTATCATCTTTTTATAACCAAGTTTGGACATTTCTCCTACAAGTTGCAGGCTATCTTCCATAGTTGCTGCTCCGTCATCAATACCCGGTATTACATGAGAATGAATATCGGTTTTCAACCATGAAATATCAGCACTTTCTTTAGTCTTCCTATTAAATAACCATCCCATTGTTTTTATATTTTTTCAAATCAAAATTGTTTTTCTTTCTATTGGCAAATTTATTTTATTTTTTCAATTCTGCAATGGTTTTCATTGGGTTTTCTGATGCAAATACAGCACTACCTGCCACCAATACATCTGCTCCTGCTTCGTACAATAAAGAAGCGTTTTGTGTGCTAACTCCTCCATCTACCTCTATTAGAGTATCAAGTCCTTGCGAAGAAATCAAAGATTTTAACTCTCTCACTTTTTCAAACGTCTTTTCTATAAAAGATTGTCCTCCGAAACCAGGATTGACACTCATTAAACAAACCACATCGCAAAGATAAAGAATATCTTTAAGCAAAAAAACAGGAGTATGGGGATTTAGTACGACTCCAGCTTTTATTTGCAGATTCTTTATATGAGACAATGTGCGGTGCAAATGACCACAAGCCTCATAATGCACAGACACAATATTTGCTCCTACTTTCTTAAAATCTTCCAAATACCTATCGGGGTCTATTATCATCAAATGCACGTCCAAAGGTTTTTGGGCTTCCTTTTTTATATATTTTATTACCGGCTGACCAAAAGAAATATTGGGTACAAATACTCCGTCCATAACATCCACATGTATCCAATCGCTTTCACTATCATTTAGCATTTTTACCGACTTTCCCAATTCAGAGAAGTCTGCAGAAAGAAGTGAAGCAGAAACCATTCTTGCCATATCTTTATTGTTTTTGTGTGTTTATCTTTTTCTTCTATTAGACTTTTTGTTTTCAAAAGAATCCTTAAAACGATCTTTCTTATCTCTTTTTTTTTCTTTCTTTTTCTCGTCTCTGTTTCTGTTGTCAGAATATTTGAAGTTTTTAGAATTTTGAGCAATTTCTACTCTTAATTCTCTGCCTCTTACTACTCTGCCGTCCAAAGCATCTATTACAGCATCTGCTCCATCGTTGGATACTTCCACGTACGAACATTTATCTGTTATATCTATTTTGCCTATCTCTATTCTACGCTTGGGAGTATAATCATTTATTAGTCCTATAAGCCTTTGGGGTACAATTTTGTCTTTGTAACCCAAATTTATAAATAGAGCTGTAAACAAACCTTTATCAAAATGTCTTTCTCGCTTTTGCTTTTCTTTTTGTCTGTTTTCTCTTTTGATTTTTTCTTTTTCCAAAGATTCATCTACATTCAAATCTATAGCATCCCTATAATAAGAAAGCAAAGCCGTAAATTCCAAAGAGACAAAATGTTTTATTAACTCTTCTCTATCCATCCAAGAAAGTTTTTTGCTTATTTCAGGCAAAAATCTATCTATTTCCTCATAATCTGTTTCCACGTTTTCTACGCGGTTTATCATATTAAAGAGTTGTTTTCTGCAAACCTCTTCTCCTGTTGGTATTTTGGCTTTTACGATTTCTTTTTTGAGAACTTTTTCAAGTTTTTTTATTTTGTGTTTTTCTTTCAAATTGATGATAGCGATAGAAATACCTTGTTTATCTGCTCTACCCGTACGACCAGAGCGATGAACATACTGCTCCAACTCATCCGGCAACTCATAATTGATAACGTGAGTAAGGTTATTAACATCTAATCCCCTTGCTGCTACATCAGTTGCCACCAACATTTGTATATTTCCCAAGCGAAAACGACTCATTACATGGTCTCTTTGAGCCTGAGATAAATCGCCGTGCAAACTATCAGCATTGTAGCCGTCTTTTATAAGCATATCGGCAACCTCTTGTGTTTCAACCTTTGTCCTACAAAAGATTATACCATATATATTAGGGTAATAATCGGCTATTCGTTTAAGAGCCAAATATCTATCTTTTTGGTGTACTAAATAATAAAAATGTTGAACATTATCAGAACCTTGATTTCTTTCTCCTATCTGTATTCTTACAGGGTTTTCTATATATTGATTGGCAATTTGCTCAACCTCTTTAGGCATGGTGGCGGAAAAAAGATAAGTATTCTTGTATTCTGAAGTGGCACCTAAGATAAAATCCAAATCATCCTTAAAACCCATATTTAGCATTTCATCAGCCTCATCCAAAACCAAGTATTTGATAGTAGAAATATCTATTTTTTTTCTTTGCAAAAGGTCATTAAGTCTGCCAGGAGTTGCTACTACTACTTGAGGATTGCGTTTCAATTCTTTGATTTGCAACTCTATTGATGCACCTCCATAAACGGGAGTAATTCTTGCAGAATCAATGTATTTGGAATATTTTTTTAAGTCGTTGGCTATTTGTATGCACAATTCTCTTGTTGGACAAAGAACAAGAGCCTGTATATCCGTGCTTTCAAAATCAACTTTGTTCACTATAGGCAAACCAAAAGCTGCGGTTTTTCCTGTTCCCGTCTGTGCTAAGGCTATAAGATTTATATCATTATAAAGTATGGTAGGAATAGCCTCTTGTTGTATGGGCATAGGGGAAAGGAAGCCCAAATCTTCTATTGCTTTGTTTATTTCTTCTTTAAATCCAAATTCTTTAAATTCCATTTTCTCTTCGTTCTTATATATTTTATTAGGGCAAAGTTTAAAAAAAATCACAACTACGTTATAAACAAAGTCATAAGATTTACTTTTTTTGTTTCTAAATACCCTTTGTATATTCTATTTTAAGCAGTTTAAATATCTTTTTATCGTTTCTTGCAGTCCCAAATACAAACTATCACAAATCAAAGCGTGTCCTATGGAAACCTCGTCTAAAAAAGGTAATTGTTCGTGGAAATACTCTAAATTGACGAGAGAGAGGTCATGTCCTGCATTTAGTCCCAAATTGCATTCTTTTGCAATTTTGCCTGCAAGAATAAAAGGTTTTATCGCTTTTGCCTTATCTTTAAGATAATTTTCAGCGTAGGATTGAGTATATAATTCCACTCTATCTGCCCCACATTTAGCTGCGTTTTCTATCATTTGAGCGTTAGCATCTACAAAAATAGATACACGACACACTTGTTTTAATTCTTTGATAATATCGGTCAAAAAATCTTTATTTTCAATAGTATTCCACCCATGATTTGAGGTCAATTGATAGGGAGCATCAGGCACCAAAGTAGCTTGAGCAGGTTTGATACTTTTTATTATATCAATATATCTTTCGTCCGGATAACCTTCTATATTAAATTCTGTGTTAAGTATGGGTTTTAAATCAAAAACATCTTTTTTTGTTATATGTCTTTCATCAGGGCGAGGGTGTATGGTAATACCCTGCGCACCAAATTTCTCACAATCCTTTGCCACTTGTACCAAATTGGGGTTATCTCCGCCTCGTGCATTTCTTAAGGTGGCAATTTTATTTATATTAACGCTTAATCTTGTCATTAAAAAAAACTCTTTTATCTCTGTTCTCTACCTATACTTTAAGTTTGCAAAGTTACATAAAAAACCGCGTCTTTTAGTAATGAAATAGAGTTTTTTATAAGTTAGCATGGGCTGTAGGCTGTGCTTGTAACCTATGCTAATCTATGAAAAGAAAATAACAAAAAAAATAAAAAAAAGAAAAATAAAAAAATCGGTTTACTGAGAATCAATGAGTTACAAATAAAAAGTGTGCACGCGTTTGGTCAGGTCAAAAAATGTTCGTAACTTTGTAAGAGAAAAAGATACCTACCACAAAATTAACGATTTTTACCTCTATAACTATCTGATAATCAACAATAACGAATCTTCGTTTCGATTTATCGAAACGAAGATTCGTCGAAATAAAACGAAGATTCATTTTTGTAAAATCCCGTTTTCGAAATATTTTTTGAAGAAAAATTTTTCGAAAACGCTGAAAATCAAGAAAAATGCCCAATTTCTACCCTTCGAAAAATGTTAACTCACTGATAATCAATAGTAGCACCCTTGTTTTTTGCTTTTAAATGGGTATTTACGAAATTTTCCAAAAAAATATTTTTTACCCCTTTTTTAGCAAATTTTGATAAGTCACAGGCGTAGCTTAAGGCTGTTCTATAAGGGCATAGCCTATACTTTTTTTATACGCTTATGCATCCTATAAATCAGGCTGAGCCTGTGCCATTATAAAACAGCCTCAGGCTATAACCTATGCTAACTTATTATATTTGTAACAACTTTTAAAAAATATTATAGAATATTAAATTTTTGTTGTAACTTTGCCAGCCCTAATAGTAACGATAAATACATTTCTTTGTATTGGTAAAATAGAGTAGATGGAAAATAGTTTTATAGCGAATATAGAAACATCTATAAAAAAACATTGGCTAAGACCTTCTTTAAGTGATTATAAACAAGACTACGTAACATTTCAACAGGTAGGAGTAAGAATAGCACGTTTGCACATACTTTATGAGAATTGTGGTATACAGCAAGGCGACCATATTGCTATTTGTTCTCGCAATTGTGCTTCTTGGGCAATAGCTTATTTTTCTGTTCTTACATACGGAGCGGTAGCAGTACCTTTGTTGCATGAGTTTAAGCCACAAAATGTAGAGCATTTGGTTAATCATTCGGATGCAAAATTATTGATAGTTGGTGATGTTGTATGGGAGGGAATTGAACCTGAAAATATGCCTAATATCAACGCAGTAATACAAATGCAAGATTTTAAACTTGTATATTGTAAAGATGATAATTATAGGGTGGCTTACAATAATTTGGACAAACTTTTTGCATCCAAATACCCTAACGGCTTTTCTGTACAGGACGTTAGTTATAGAAGGGAAAAACCGGAAGATTTGGCTCTTATCAACTATACCTCAGGCACGACCTCCTTGAGCA
Organism: uncultured Bacteroidaceae bacterium; assembly: GCA_964626385.1. Taxonomy (GTDB): domain Bacteria; phylum Bacteroidota; class Bacteroidia; order Bacteroidales; family P3; genus Scybalousia_A. Next base: position 16,676 of record CAZVEO010000020.1, on the reverse strand, counting down.
AAGGAGTTATGATACCTTATAGGGCTTTGATGGGTAATTTAAATTTTGCTTCAAGGGTAATTACAAATCTTAATGAATATTCCAACTCTATTTCCATGTTACCCTTAGCTCATATGTATGCAATGAGTTTTGAGTTGTTGTTTGAGTTTGTTAAAGGAACACATATTCATTTTCTTACTCGTATACCTTCTCCTAAAATAGTGGCTGAGGCTTTTGCTGAAATCAAACCAGATATTATTATTTCAGTACCTTTGATTATAGAAAAAATCTATAAAACAAAACTCAAACCTATTTTGGACAAAAGAATAATGAAAAATCTATTAAGAACTCCCTATATCAACAAAATGTTGCTCAAACGTATTCAAAAAACATTGCACATTTCTTTTGGAGAAAATTTCTATGAGGTTATTATAGGAGGAGCGGCTATGAATCAAGAGGTGGAAGCTTTTTTGAAGAAAGTTGGTTTTCGTTATACAATAGGTTATGGAATGACCGAGTGTGCTCCTATTATTTGCTATGCCGATTGGAAAGAAACAAAACTTTATTCTTGTGGTAAAGTGGTAAAAGAGATGCAATTAAAAATAGATTCACCTGACCCGCAAAACATACCGGGAGAAGTATTGGTAAAGGGACAAAATGTTATGTTGGGTTATTACAAAAATGATAGAGCAACATCAGAGCTTTTGCAAGATGGATGGTTACGAACTGGCGACCTTGCAATTATGGACGAGGAGGGATATCTTTTTATCAAAGGTAGAATAAAAAATATGATACTTTCTTCCAATGGGCAGAATATTTACCCCGAAGAAATAGAAGACAAACTCAATTCAATGGAGTATGTCAATGAATCTTTGGTAATGGAAAAAGACGGTAAGATTGTTGCTCTTGTCAATTTAGACCAAGAAAAAATTGATATGGACAATATTGATAGAAAAAGTTTTGATGCTATTTTGGAACAAATACGACAAGAAACAAATAAAGAGTTACCTTCGTATGAGCAGATAGCAAAATTGTATATACAACCGGAAGAATTTGAACGAACACCAAAACGAAGTATAAAACGTTATATGTACACTCATAAATAAAAAACTATTTTACAAAAAAGAGGATGTGCGAACAAAATTTTACACTCCTCTTTTTTTGATAAGAGAGTTAACCTAAATGAATATTTTTTTGTTTAAAAGATAAGTAATGGGCAGGACTAATGTAGAAAAAATAATATCTCTGTGCAAAAAAGGAGATAAAAAGGCTCAAAAGACTCTTTTTAATCTGTATGCTCCAAGGATGATGTTTATCTGTAAAAGATACTTTTCCTCTTTGGAAGATAGTGAGGATGTTTTTATTGAGGGGTTTATGAAAGTGTTTGTCGCCTTGCCTAATTATGATTATATAGATGAGAAAAGTTTTAATTTGTGGGTAAGAAAGATAATGATAAATCATTGTATCAATACTTTAAAAAAGAACAAACGACTGATTTTGCTTGAGAAACAAATGCAAGAAGATTTGACAAATACAACATTTGAAGAAAGGAAAGATTATTCTCAAAACATATTTTCTCAAGAGGATATACTGCAGTGTCTAAACAAACTGCCTGAAAATTTAAAAACAGTCTTTAATATGTTGGTAATAGATGAATTTACTCAAAAAGAAGTTGCGCAACGATTGGAAACAAGCGAGGGAGTGATAAAGGTTTATGCTTTCAGAGCAAGACAAATATTAAAGCAAGAATTAAACAAACTGCAAAGCAATAGACAAAACAAATAAAAATGAATATAGACGAACTTTTTAAGAATAAATTACAAAACGGCTCTTCTCCATTAGGAAAAGAATTGTGGCAAAAAATAGATAATAAACTCCCTAATGCTACAGGACAATCCTTTTTTCATAGTCTATCTTTGACCACTAAGATAATAGGAGGTTGTGTTGCTTCTGCTGTTATAGTTGTAGCAAGTGTTGTTGCAATAAATAACAGTTCCTCGTTTGAGAATGAAATAACAAAAACAGATAAAACAAATCAAGTAATAGAAAATACCATTTCCACTACAACCTCTAAAGCAATAGAAGCAATATTGACTACCAATAAACAAAAAGCACAAAAAGATAATGTATCAAACAATAATAAAGAGTTGTTTTTTGAAATAGATGAAGATGTTGCTTATATATCAGAAGAAAATAATTATACTCCTGCTCCTCCTCAAAACATTGACAACAATATAAATTCGGAAATAGCATCTACCTCACCGCAAACAAAAAAGAATATAGAGGAAAAGATTATTGTCGATACCATAGAGCAGAAAACAAATATAAACATATTTATACCAAACTATATAACTCCAAATGGAGATGAAATAAACGATTGTTTTGAAATAAAAAATATAGAAGCCTATCCTGATAATTTTTTAGTTATAAGGGATAGAAAGGGAAAAAGAATCTATGGACAGCACAATTATAAAAATGATTTTTGTGGTGATAATTGTGTAGCAGGTACTTATTTTTATATTCTCAGTGTAAGAGTCAATAATAGAGTACAACAATTTAGTGGTACTTTGGAAATTATAAGATAATGCTAACTTGTCGTAATTCAATTTTCGCTATTTTTTAATTATTTTTATTAAATAATTTTGTTTGTATTAGAATATTTTATATCTTTGCTACGAAGAAAAATTATTATTAATTAAATACTAAAGAATTATAAAAAGGAGCTTATTTTTTTAAGTAATATTATTTGTGTTTACTGTAACACAGGGACAAACTAATATTGATCCAATGCCGGATAATAGACAGTACAAAGACCAATATCTTTTACCTGAGGTTATGACTAATGATAACAATTGTTTGATAGATTTTGATGTATCAATATGTGGGAAGAATCAGTACGAATTGTATAAGAGAGGTTATCATTTGCTTGGGCATTCAGGTTTAGGATTTTTCTACGGTTGCAATATAGTAGATGATTATGCTCAACCTTATAGAACAGATACTACTATAACAATTATAGGCTTATCTGGGTATTTTTCCTATAACTACCCCACCTACTATGAATTGCCTTATTATTATTATTTAGAATTACGTGATTCTATAAACAATGAAATAATTAGAAGTGTCAATGTTTTGGACTTTTATCCAGCTGTTCGTTCGGACACAATAGATAGATATAAAGAGGTTTTATTTGATTCACCTATTAATATAAAAGGAAAGTTTTATGTTGTATTACATACCTTGGATTCTATAGAAAATTATGATTCTTTAAAAATAGGTGGTACTCCCTTTTGTGTAGTTACATCATTATGTACTCCTTCATCTAATGATATGTATCCTTTATTTAAGAATTTAAATTCTTGTGAGTGGAGTACGGCGAGATACGGTGCTAACATGGCAACAATGTTTTATTTGTTTCCTATACTTGGAGAATATGACCCAAATGCAGAAACATATAATGGAAGTAAAGAAGTTGGGATTAATGAGTTAGAAGATATTGCTGTTATACCTTATGTTTTTCCTAATCCTGTTACTGAAGAGGTAAATATAAATTGTGGTTATAAGATAAAGAATGTGGAGTTGTATGATGAGCAAGGTAAACTTCTATATACAAAAGATGTCAATGCTTATAATCATAAAATTTCTATAGCCGACTATTTACAAGGTACTTATTTTGTAAAAATACTTACCCAAACAGGTCAAACCACAAAGAAAATCATCAAAAAGTAAAAATAAATATAACTCTAACTTATTGCAAGGAATACATAAAAATACCCAATATATAAAGATAAGGAGTAGATTAACAAGAATAGGATAATTTTTGTTTAATATTTACAAATAAAACACAAAAAGTTATCCTATTCTTATTTTTTATAATACTATTTTCAAATAAATTGTGTCTTTATTTTACACTGAGTTGGCGTTAATTTATAATATCAAAACCTGTGTATTCTTGCAAGGCTTTAGGTATAAGTATGCCATCTTTTGTTTGGTTGTTTTCTAAAAGAGCGGCAACTATTCTTGGAAGTGCTAAGGCTGAGCCGTTAAGTGTGTGGCAAAGTTGCATTTTTCCATTTTCGTCTTTATAACGTACCTTTAATCTGTTGGCTTGATAAGTTTCAAAATTGCTTACGCTTGAGACTTCTAACCAACGCTGTTGTGCTGCAGAGAATACCTCAAAATCATAGGTTAGAGCCGAAGTAAAACTAATATCTCCTCCGCATAATCTCAAAATTCTGTAGGGCAATTCCAATTTTTTTAACAATCCACCAACGTGGTTCATCATTTCATGTAATTGAGTATAAGAGTGTTCGGGAGAGTCTATGGCTACAATTTCAACTTTGTCAAACTGATGCAAACGATTAAGACCTCTTACATCCTTACCATAAGAGCCTGCTTCCCTTCTAAAACATTGGGAATAAGCAGTTCTTTTTATAGGAAAGTCTTTCTTATCTACAATACAATCCCTGAAAATATTGGTTACAGGCACCTCTGCCGTAGGTATCATATAAAAATTATCCAAAGTAATAACATACATTTGAGCCTCCTTATCCGGTATTTGTCCTGTAGCCATGGCAGATTGCTCGTTTACCATTAAAGGAGGTTGTACTTCCATATATCTGCTTTTATCTGCTTCGGATAGAAAGAAATTTATCAAAGCCCTTTGTAATTTTGCGCCTTTGCCTTTATATACAGGAAAACCTGCTCCGGTTATTTTGTTTCCCAAATTAAAATCTATTATATCGTATTTGGCACACAAGTCCCAATGAGCTACTGCTTCGGAATATAAGGTAGGTATTTCTCCACACATTTCTATGACTTCATTGTCTTCTTCTCCTTTTCCGGGTTTTACGCTTTCGTGAGGAAGGTTTGGGACACTTAAAAGCAAATTCTTTATCCTGCCATCAATTTCTGAAAGTTTCTCGGTATATTCTTTTTCTTTGGTTTTAAGAGTAGAGGTCGCTTGTTTTTTTGTTTCAGCCTCTTGTTTTTTGCCTTCTTTGAAAAGTAAGCCTATTTCTTTAGCAAGAAGATTTTGTTGTTGTTTGTTTTCATCTGAGTTTTTTTGCAAATCTCTGCGAGCATTATCCAAATCTATTATTTGCTCTATGATTTCTTTCGCGTTTTTAAAATTTTTGATTTGCAATCTTTCTATTACAAAATCTTTATTCTCTCTTATGATATTTAATTGTAACATACTCTGTGAAGTTTATCTAAAAAATCTTTGCAAAGGTACAATAATATTTTGCATTTTACGGAACGGTATTGGTTTTTTGACTTTGAGATAAGGAAGTGTTACTTTCATAAAGCTGGACTATAAAATAAAAATAAATACTTTGCGTTATAAGTAAAATTGAGATTATGAGGTTTTATACATATATATTTTTGGTCTTGTTTGTTCTTTGCTTTGCCTCTTGCGACAAAAAAAGACAATATACCCGTCAAGGCAATAGTGCTTATAACAAACAAGCCTATAATGAAGCGGAAGAGCAGTATAACAAGGCTTTGGTAAAAGATAGTAATTTTGTATCGGCTTTGCACAATTTGGGTAATACTTATATGTTGGCAGATAGCAACTACAAAGCTGCAGAACAAATGTATAGTAAAGCCTTAAATATGCCCATAGGTAAGACAAAGAAAGATACCTTATCTTATGCCAATACGTTGTACAACAGAGGTAATGCGTTTTTTTATCTTTCGCAAAATAATACACAAGATAGCAACTCCATTAACTACCTTCAGCAAGCGGCAAAGGATTATAAGCAAGTCCTAATTCTTAATTCAGAGGATAGCAATGCAAAATACAATCTTGCGCTGTGCTTGTGGTTGCTAAAAAATGATAACCAAAACAATAGAGAGCAAACCGAGCAACAGATGCAACAAGTTTTGGAGTCTATGAAAATCAAAGAAAAACAAGCCATAGAAAGAGCGAAGTTGAACAGAGATAATTCTCAAAAAACGAGTGATGAAAAAGACTGGTAGAAATGAGAAAAAGAGTAATATATATTTTGTTGTTGTGTTTGTGTTGTAACGTCTTTGCTCAACAACTCAAACTAAAAGTACCAAAAGTCGCTTATTTGGACGAAGGCTTTAGGGTAGAGTATTCTATAGAAAGCAAAGAACAATTGTATTATTTTGAACAACCGCAAATATCAGGAGCAGAAATAATATCTGGTCCTTATACAAGCAAAAGTTCTTCCAATATAAATGGACGTGAATCCTATTCGGCTTCATATGTTTTGATACTAAAACCTACTCAAACAGGTAAGGTTACCCTTTCTGCTGCAAAAATAAAAGCCGGTAATAAAACTTGTTATTCACAAGGTGCAAGTATAGAAGTAAGAGATAGAGCAAATAATTCTAACTACACCAACAACCACTCAACGACTACGCACTCTATACCACAGACAACTACCATAACCAACACAAATACAAAAATAGATAAGAATACTATATTCGTTAGAGCCGTGCCCAGCAAAACCGCTCTTGTAAAAGGTGAAGCGTTGTTTGTTACATATAAATTATACATACTTTCCTCCTCCGGTATACAGACAGAGGATTTTAAAACGGATAATATTTTTACTTTACCGGGCTTTGAAATGGAGGAGTTAAATTTAAAGGACAAATCTCTTTTTAGTAACGAAGTTTATAACGGAAAGGCTTATAAAGTAGCCACTTTGAAAGAGATTTTGTTATACCCTCATCGAATAGGAGGGCTTACCATACCGGAGTTAAATGTGGAGCTGCTGTTACGAGTGCCAACGAATATGGATAGATATTTTTCCACAGGAGATTCTTTTATTGACAATTTTTTGCAAAGTTCTATGTCTTTTTCTCGTTATGAGTATGCGAAAACTAATTTAAGTAGCAATGCTATAACAATAAATGTAGAAAGTTTGCCAAATCCTCAGCCCGATAATTTTATAGATGGAGTGGGAAGTTTTACTTTGAGTGCGATAGCGTCTGCAAATGAGGTAAGGGCTATGGATGCGTTCTATTTGATTTATACCATAGAAGGAAAGGGAAACTTAACGCAAATAACATCTCTTCCTGTAGATTTATCGGATAAGTTTCAAATTTCTTCACCGGAAATAATGGACAATATAAATAAATCTTCCGATGGATTAAAGGGGAGCAGGACGTTTAGATACTTGGTAATACCTATGGATACGGGCAGTTACGTTATACCAAAATTATCTTTTGCCTATTATGATTATGACTCAAAACAATACAAATATTTGGAAAGCGATAGTTTTAATATTCACGTAACCAAATCAAATGTAAATACAGAATATGCAAAACAATTGGAGCAAAGGACAAAATTTAAGAATATGTCTATTATCCCAACAAAAAAAATTGCAAAACAAAAAAATGCAAGCCATATATTTGATAGACCTATAATTTATTTGATATTGTTATTTTTATTGTTGATTACTATTGTTGGTGTGAGTGTTTATTCCTTTTATAAGAAAAATTTGTTGAGTGGTAAAATGGGTAAGAATAAAAGAGTGGCAGATATATCTGTCAGACGATTAAAAAAAGCCAAAACATTGTTGGACAATAGAGAATATGATGAGTTTGAAAAAGAAATACTTGCTACGCTATGGAGTTATTTATTGGATAAATTCAATATAGAAAAATCAAAATTTGATATAGATAATTTGCCAGAGCAACTTAATAAAAAAGGAGTATCTGAGGCTACTTCAAAAAATTTGATAGAAATTTTCAATGCTTGTCAATATATGCGTTATACTCAAAACAAACAATACGATGATTACAATAATGTTTATGAAAATACAATGAAAACCATTGTTGCATTGGAAGAGGAAATAAAACAAAATGGACAAGAAAATAGCGTGAATAAACAATTTGATGATAATGTAATAAGTATGGGAAAAAGAGGTCTTAAAACGTTATTTTTTCTTGCTCTTATTTTTGCAACAAATATTGTTTTTTCTAACAGTAACAACTCTTTAAAGTCGTCTAATCAACAAGAGTTGTGCTTAAAAGCCGAAAATTATTTTAAGGAAGAAGATTATGCCAATTCCATATTGTACTATGAAAAGGCGCTTAAATTTTCTCCAAATGACGAAAATATAAAGCTAAATATAAATATTGTTCGTTCAAGGCTTATGGGAGATTGCTATATAATGCCGGAGTTTGTGTTGGTTAGAGTATCAAAATATATAGCAGGTTGTCTTTCTATATTTGCTTGGGCTGTGTTGGTTATAGTATTTTTTGTTGTTGTATGTGCTTCTTTTTACTTTTATAGATTCTCAAAAAGAAAAGTATTGTTTTTCTATGTTTGTATTATTGGTTTGATATTGTTTTTGTTTTCTATGTATTTTGGAATAACCCTACAACAAATACAAAACAATAGTGATAATGCTATAATAATGGAAACAAATATAAAACTTAAAACTTTCAGACAAGATAATTCCAAAGATATATTGACTTTTTATAAAGGACAAAAAATCAAAATAATAGAGGCAGATAAATTATGGTTAAAAGTTCAAACAGAGGATAAGAGAGAGGGATATATTAACAACAAGGGATATAAACGTATATAAATATATGAAAAGAGAAAAAAAAGAAGATTGCAATACTTCAGAGGCAAGAATTTTTGCCATAGAAGACAATAAGATTTCTCTTATTGTAGAACAAAAAGAAAGTTGTGCTTCTTGTGCGGTGGCCTCATTGTGTGAAAAAACATCAAAATCAGGTAAGAATTTAGAGGTAATACAAAACAATGCTAAAGATTTTGTTGTAGGAGAAAAGGTTTTGTTAAATGTTCCGCAAAGTAAAATATATAAGGCGTTGCTTTTAGCTTTCGGTTACCCGTTGCTTATAATGGCTTTAATATGTTTGTTTTCCTATTATCTATTTGTAACTAAGGAGACCTTTATTGTACTTGCCTGTATTGTTAGTGTTTCTATTTATTACCTTTTGCTGTACCTTTGTAGACATAAGAAATATTTTAATTTTTCCTTATTTATTACCAAAATACGATAAAATATAATCTTTGTATTGTGGCAAATAATATTGTTTAGCAGCAAAAAAATATATAAAATAATTGGTATGTGATTTTTTTTGTGTACTTTTGCCACTTGATATGTAGAGTAAATAAACATAAATGAATATTAATATATAAGTATAAATAAATTATGGAAAACAGAAAATTCATTTTAGGTCTATTTTTACTTGCTTTCTTAGGTATATTATCGGCAAGTACTTTATCGGCCAAAACATTTTCGGAGGATGAACCTTCTAACTCATCTGAATGGACTATGGTTGGTCCTAATAATATTTCTGGTAGAGTAAGGGCAGCTATTTTTGATAGATACAATTACGGTGTTGTTTATGCCGGTACGGTAGCTGGTTTGTATGTCAGCGTTGATAACGGAAATAGTTGGCGAGAAATATCTTTGGGTTCTGGACATGAGAATATAACTTCTTTGGTGCAAGATGAGAATGGAGTTTTGTATGCAGGTACCGGTGAGGGATACTACAATGTAGGACTTCATAATGAGAATCACTTAGGATATAGCGATGAGCCTACTGGCAGAATAGGTAGCGGTGTATACAAGAGTAACACAATTGCAACTAATTGGGCAGAGTCTTTGCAAGGTGCTGAGGCAAAGTACGATTTTATCTGCAATGCACTTACTTTTTCTGTAATAGAGGGAACCGAAGTTGAAAATAAATATGATGAATATCAACCTTGGGCATACATAAACGCAATGGCTTATGCCAACAATACTGTTTATGTAGCAACAAAAAATGCAGGTCTTTTTGCTATAAATACTACAAATAACGAAATTACAGATGTTGCCTTAGGTTTTTCCAATGTATATGATGTTGTTGCAAGCCCTAATGGAAAAGTTGCCACAGTTTATTTTGATGATGTCAATGCTGCAGAGATAGCAATGATTTCTAAAGATGATAACAACAACTATACTTCAAGAGTAGTCTTAACTCAAGATACATTAGAAACCAATATTATGGGTAGAGTTAAACTTGCTTTTGGTAACAATAATGCAGATTATTTGTATGCTTATGTTGCTTCAAAAGGTTATTCTTTCGGAGGACGTTATGTACATCATAATTCTTATGAAGTACCTTCTGCGGCGACTACATCTGCACTATCTGGATTTGCTCTGGGAATATGGAGAACCACTAATACAGATGAGGGTAATATAGCATGGCAGTGTATTACTCCTTCATCTTTTAGCAATGGACAACAACACAATTACGCTATGTCTTTGGCTATAAATGATGCTAATGATAGAGAGATTGTTTATGCTGGTGCAAACAGAATTCTTGCAGGACAAGATGTTAATGGAAATGGAATTTTCTCTTTTTCAACCATGACAGACCCAACTATGGATATGACAGATTTGGAAACTTCAACTGCCTTTGGTATGGGATATGTTCCTGCTAATATTCACAGCATATTATTTATGGCAAATCCTCAAAGTGCAGCAGATTCAGTTTTCCAACTATATACTACGGATGCAGGTGTTTATACATATCAATATGATAGTATATTGAAAAATTATATTTACACTCCTGGCAAAGGTATGAATAATTTGCAAACCTATAAGGTTACTGCAGCAGCTGATGGTGCAATTATGACTGCAGCGCAAAGTAATGCTATGGTATATATACCAACTCCTTCTCTTTCTACTCAAAAAACAGGTCAATATGTTTGGGCGGTAAATAGTACAAATTATCCATCTACTTCTTTCTTTGAGGAAAATTCTAATAGTTACTACTCAAGTGCAACTATGACCTCTATTTCTACAAGTGGAACAAATGTAGTTTCTTCAGCTATAAATAAGACTTTACCTTCTAGTCTTGCAAGAAAGCCTTATATAGTAGCAAGACCTTTTATTAATGTAGCAAGAACTTACGGAAATAAGGGTGTTTATGATGAGGTAGAGACTGAGACAGTTTGGAATTTTGGAGGTGCAACTACTGCCGACCAAACAGGTTTATTTATGTCTCAAAATGTTTATGCTGGTCATGTTTATGCAAGATTTGTTACACCTATGACTTATTGGGAAACTTTCAATGGTGCTACCAATTTGGTGGACAGTATAGATATTACTTTGAGAGAAGAAATGCAACTGATACGTGGAAATGAAAGAATTAATTTGGTAAGAGGTACAGAAGTTAAAAATGGGGATGAGTTGATAATTTCTGATAATAACTTTTTGGGTTATCCTTTTGTTCTAAAATTTGATGAAACTTATAGATTGGAAGATTTTGTTGACGATGACCCTAATGTTTTGTTCTACTATGACACTGCTGTTGCTCCTACAAATGTTCACAAATTAAAGGTTTCTCCTAAAGTACAGACAAGATTTGTGTTATCTACTCCACAAGGAGTATTCTTAACAGCGCAACCTATGGATTTTACTCGTAGATATGATTATATAAACTATAATGATATATTGGATACAACCAAATTCCTTTTGTGGAAAAGAATATACACAAGAGGTGATGTATCGGGTGGTAGTAATTTTCCTGTAAAACTTTTTAATGAATCTGTAAGAACAGTGTCTATGTCAGCAGATGGTGGTAGTGTATTTCTTGCTGTAGATATTTATAACGCTGGTACAGGTACAGCAGATAGTATATCATACGAGAATTATTTAGAAACTCAGTTAGTAAGGGTTGATGGTATAAATAATACTTCTCTTTACTATGTTAGGGATAGATACGCTGGTTCCGTTAGAGATACTTCACGTTTTAAATCTACTGTTATAGGTACATTCGACAGAAAGATTTCTACTATAGCAACTGACCCTAATAATGTAAATAGAATAGTAGTTGCTTTTGAAGGCTACAAAAATGGTGATAATTTGATTTATTCTACCAACGCAATGGAAGAAACACCTACATTCACATCTATTGCCAATCCGCCACAATCTAATTCTGATAGAGCGCCGATTTATACCGCTTTGATAGAAAAGTTTGGTGGTAATGACCTTTATGTAGGTACAGAAGAGGGTATATACAAGATGTCTAATTTTACAACAGGAGGACAACAATGGGAGAAAGATGGAAATATAAATGTTCCAGTGTACCATATTTGGCAACAAACACAAAATCTTCCTCAATTTAGTTTTACAGAAACATCCGCGGGTGTAACAGAAGATATAACCTATTCGGCAACAGAGAATGCAGGTATTATGTATGCTGCTACTTATGGTAGAGGTGTTTTGATGAATGCAAGACATCAACAAGAAAATCCTAACCCTATATCATATGTTGGACTTTCAAAAATAAATAACCCTGCTTTTGTTTCTACTCTTAATGTTTATCCAAATCCTGTTTCAACTCAGGCAACTATATCCTATAGTCTAAATGAAACTTCTTCTGTTTTGTTTAGAATGTATGATATGAATGGAAGACTTATTTCTACATTGGATAATGGTAGACAAGCCAAAGGTACTCATACTCAATTGTTGGATGTTAGCAATATGACAAAGGGCGTTTATGTTATACAAATGATAGTAGGCGATGCTACACGAGTAGCAAAACTTATAGTAGAATAGTTTTTAATTTGTTTTGTTTTCATAATTATATTTTAAATGGTGAGGGTGTATCAAAAAAAAAGATACACCCTCTTTTTTTGTTATCAAAAGGGTAAAAAAAAGAGAATACTATTTGATTATTTTTCTCCTATGTAAATGGTGCATATACCAAAGGTTAGGCTTCTGTATGTTGTATTTTTGAAACCTGCTTGTTGCAAATGTTGTAAGAATATTTCTCCTTGATAAAACGTTTTAACACTTTTGGGAAGATAACTATACGCTTGCTTGTCTTTGCTGACTAATTTGCCAATCAAAGGCAAAACAATAGTAAAATAAAGATTATAAAAGAATTTTATAACAGGATTTTGAGGATAAGAAAATTCTAATATAATTATTTGTCCATTTTCTTTTAAAACTCTAAACATTTCTTTCAGCCCCCTGTCCAAATCAGAGAAATTTCTAACTCCAAAAGCACAGGTTACAGCCTCAAAACTATTATCCTTAAAACTTAAAGAGCAAACATTTTCTTGTCCCAATTGAATGTTAGCAGAGGTTTTTAGATTGTCTATTTTTTTTCTACCTATAGCAATCATTTCTTTGCTAACATCTATACCATATATTTGCTTGGTTTTATTTTGTTTAAGTATTTCTATTGCAAAATCACATGTACCTGTGGCTACGTCTAAAAGGTTGTTGCAAGGTTTAAGCATAACAATGGCTTTTTTTCTCCATTTCTTATCTATGTTTAAAGAAAGAAAATGATTCAAAAAGTCATAACTTTTTGCAATTCCATCAAACAACGAACCTATATTTTTTTTCTCCTCTTGTACCATAAGTTTGTTTTGCAAAGATAGTATTTTTGTACAAATATGTAACTTTTTATATAAATTTAACGTAACAATACGCAACTGTTAAAAATGAAAAAATACCATGATAGTATCAGTATTTAAAAGAAACTATTTTTTACAATTTGTACTTTTGATTATAGTGGCACTTTTGTTGTGGTTACCTGCTTTTATTACACCTGTACCTATTATGCACAAGGGAAGTTTTGATATGCCTTTTTTTGATGCAATTGTAGCTTTTTTCCCAAAACAAAATATAGTTAATACTTCTATTTGTTTTTTGTTAGTGTTTTTACAGGGGTTACTTGTTAATTATATTTTTACATTTTACCAACTCTCTCAAAAGACATCTTTTTTTCCTGCTTTTATCTACATTATTTTGATGAGTAGTGATTATAGATTTATGACTTTGAATAGTATAACATTTGCAAATATGTTTATAATTTTAACTTTATTTGCTTTTTTGAAATGTTATAATAAGAATGAAGGTTTGGATGAAATTTATCTTTCTTCTGTTTTACTTGCTGTTGGTACCTTATTTTATAGTCCTGTAGTTTTGTTAGTTTTTTGGTTGTGGGTTGGGTTATTTAATTTTAAGATATATAAATTGCGTTCTTTTTTTGTTAGTATTTTTGGTTTCTTAACTCCTTTTTTAGTCTTATTTGTATACTATTATCTAACGGGTAATAACGAGGTTATAACCTCTTTTGTTTCGCAACATTTTGCTCTCTTGCCTAAGTGGAATTTTCTTACCCAACCAATACAAATGGTTTATATAGTTTATTTGTTCGTACTTTTGGTGCCGGCTTTTTTTATTACCTTGTCGACCAAAAATGACCAAAAACTTTCTGTAAGAAAAAGAATATCAACTATTCTATTACTATTTGTTTTTTCCTTTCTACCTTTTGTTTATGATGTAAGTTCTCCTACAATGTCGCTTATATTTGTTCCTTCTGCTACCTATATGTTGACAATTTTCTTTTTCAATATCAAAAGAAATATTTATTCAGATTTATATATAGCTGTCTTACTTATTTTGACCATTGTAAAAATATTGATAAACGTATAATAGGGGGCGAGATTAGTACTTTGTTGAGAATAGAGAAATTGTAATTATTGTATGAATAAGGAATTTGATATTATTGTTGTCGGAGGAGGTCATGCTGGTTGTGAGGCTAGTTATGTTGCTGCTAAAATGGGAGTAAATGTCCTTTTAATTACTCAAAACTTATCTACCATAGCAGCTCTTTCTTGCAATCCTGCAATGGGAGGAGTAGCAAAAGGGCAGATAGTTAGAGAAATAGATGCAATGGGGGGATATAGTGGAATAAACACAGATAATAATACCATACAATTTCGTATGCTCAATGCTTCCAAAGGAGCGGCTATGTGGTCGCCAAGAGCTCAAGTAGACAATGTTGCCTTTCCTCTTATGTGGCGAAAGAGGTTGGAAGAAATGGAAAATGTTTCTATGTGGCAAGATGAGGTAACAGACTTAGTTATAAAAAATAATAAGGTAACGGGAGTAAAAACAAAGCTTGGAATTTCTTTTAAATCAAAATCTGTTATTCTTACCAATGGTACTTTTCTTTGTGGAAGAATACATGTTGGGGAGGTTAATTATGAGGGAGGACGTTTGGGGGAAGAGGCTTCTAATAGTTTGTCTAAAAGTCTCAGAGAGTTTGGTTTTATTACTCAAAAACTTAAAACGGGAACACCTATGCGAGTAGAGGGAAAGAGTATAAATTTTTCTTTGCTTACAGAACAAAAAGGAGATGAGTGTCCGGGACAGTTCTCTTATCTTTTAAGAAGAAAAAAAACACTTAAACAACACTCTTGCTTTCTTGCTTATACCTCTTTGCAGGTACACGATATTTTGAGAAAAGGATTTAAAGACTCCCCCATGTTTCAAGGAAGAATACAGGGCAAAGGTCCAAGATACTGTCCTTCTATAGAGGATAAAATTGAAAGATTTTCAGATAAAGAGCGACATCAACTTTTTATAGAGCCTGAATCTCTTTATACGGACCTTTATTATATCAATGGTTTTTCTTCATCTTTACCTTTGAATATTCAATATGAGGCTCTTAGAAAAATAGAAGGTTTTGAAAATGCAAAAATAGTGCGTCCCGGTTATGCTATAGAGTACGATTATTTTCCACCTACGCAACTCAAACCAACTTTGGAAACCAAACAAATAGAAAATCTATATTTTGCAGGGCAAATCAATGGTACAACGGGTTATGAGGAGGCTGCTTGTCAAGGAATGATGGCTTCCATAAATGCGGTGTTGAAAATAAAAGAAAAAGAGCCTTTAATTCTTAAAAGAAGTGAGGCTTATATTGGTGTGCTTATAGATGATTTGGTTACCAAAGGCGTGGACGAACCTTATAGAATGTTTACTTCAAGGGCAGAGTATCGCATACTTTTGCGACAAGACAATGCTGACGAAAGGCTTACGGAGAAATCCTTTAATATAGGTTTGGCTGAGAAGGAAAGAATGCAACTTTTGGCAAAAAAACAATTGGCAACAAACTCCATAATGGACTATATGAAAAGCACAAACATACATCCAGAAGAAATAAACCACGTTTTGCAAGAACTTTCTACACCAGAAATACCTCATTCGGAAAAAATTGCAAAATTATTGTTGCGACCTCAAGTACGTTTGGAAAATTTGATAACAGTATTGCCACAACTTAGCAAAAAAATAAACAAACTACCACACTATTTACAGAACGAAATCAAGACACTTGTTGAAATAAAAATAAAATATGAATCTTATATAATAAAGGAGCAAGAGGTTGTGGATAGAATAAATAAATATGAAAATTTGCATATAAGAGAAGATTTTGATTATCAACGATTGCAATCTTTGTCCTTTGAAGCAAGAGAGAAATTGTCCAAAATAAGACCTAAAACTATCGCTCAAGCCTCTCGTATCAGTGGTGTTTCCCCTGCCGATATAGCAGTATTAGTTCTTTATATCTCAAAATAACAAACACCTATAGAGTATCTTACAGGCACAGCCTGTTTTATAGGGCAGAGCCATTACTTGCAGGGTGCTTTATAAAGGCTTTGCCCTTATAAAAAAAGCCAATGGCTAAGGCTTTGCGTTATTCTAACTTATAACAACCCATACTAACCTATAAAAAAAGTAACGGCTATGCCCTATAAAACAGGCTGTGCCTGTGCTAACCTAAAATAACTCATTAGAACCTATTCAAACCTAACAAAACTTACAAAAAAAAATAGAGAAATCCGTTTACTGATTATCAATAAGTTACAAATAAAAAGTGTGCACGCGTTT
>CAZVEO010000019.1:0-28106 GCA_964626385.1 uncultured Bacteroidaceae bacterium | reverse complement strand
GTAATATTCTTTTTCATAATGTTTTCTATCATTAAAAAAGAAACTCATTAAATCCGCTCACCTGCAAAGATATAAAAATTTTATAATACTTAGTAAATAATTTAGGAAAAATAATGATAGTGATGTTTACAAAAACGGATATATGTTAATGAGAATTGTATTCTTGCATTAGGAAGGAATTTTTTTGCAGTATATGATAAAAATTTTTGCTTTCAAGTATCTGTTCTTGAGAAGAATTAGGATAAACAACTACAATGGGAGTATTGAAAAACAAAAGTGTTCGTTGGCTTGAGCGAATAATAGAGATATAAGGTAGAATACTATTATAGTTCATTCTTTCTCCATTTTCTGAGGTATAAGCAGCGAAAGGTAACTCACAGAGAAAAGACACTACTTTAGGAGTTATAGAATATATCTTACAACCTTCTTTTAATTCTTTACAAGGCTCTATAAAAAGAAAACCTTCTTGCAATTTATTGTTATATAATAGCTTGCTTAGGCTTTGTTGGGTAATAATATTAAACTGTTGGGGTGTAGGTTCTCTCTTATCTATTTTTTGTAATAGAATTTTATTGTTATAAAAAATTATTAAATCAAATTTTTCTAAATGATAAACCTCAGAGTCAACTTCTTTCTCTGCTTCTATGTTTGTAAAACTTTGTGCTTGTGATTCATTGTATAGCAATACAAACAAAAAACAGAGAAAAAATATTTTTAATTTTTGTATTTCAATATGAATTTTCATTGTTTTAAATTTGTGCTATCGTTGTTGCTTTTACGCACAAATTTTAACCCCATATTGTTGCTTTCTTTCAAAAGAAGCCCATTGTTGTCATATATTTCTATTCCGACAGGTTCTCCTTTTGAGTTAAAAAACTCCCATTTTCCTACCTTAACGTCTTTATTGTATTTGCCACGAGTGGTAACTTGTCCATTTTCAGCATAAACAACATACGTGCTATCTCTCATACCATCTATATAATAAGCCTCAGAGTTTATTTTTCCGTTTTCAAACCAAGATATTGCTTGTCCTTGAAGTATATTGCCAACAAGATTATAGCGTATCATAGGATGAAAAGAATCAAAAAATCTATAATAAATTTCGCTATTCCCTCTTTTTACATTGATATCAACAAGGGTGCCTTCAGTGGAAAAAGACATGGCAAGTATTGAATCTGTTTTGTTTATTATTTGTTCTGATAGACTATATATTTGCCAATTTTCGCCTTCCTTTTTATTGGATAAATCTGTTTTGGCAAACAATTTTCCATTGTCAAAAAAGAATTTCCATTCTCCTGTGGCTATGCTATCATTGAAAGCGCCTTTGCTCCTAATTTCACCATTGGAATAATAGCGTTCTTGATAGATTTTTTTGCCCTCTTTATAATAAGCTACTACCTTTGGTTTACCATCAGAATAGGTTTCCAAAATTTTTTTATCACCTTTGGAGCAACAAACAAACAAACAAACAATACACAACAGTAACACAATATACTTCAATGATTTCATGGTATGATTTTTTTTTGATAAATTAGAAAATTAGTCCACAGGTCCATCCAAAGCAGGATTTTCCATTTTTACCAAATTGCCACTATCGTTAAATGCCAATTTATCTGTTGTCTGACTCTTTGCTGAAAAAATTTCATCAATGTTGTCATTAGTTGGGTGTATACCCTCTAATGTTCTCACACCATCCGGTGTTGTCATTAGTTTTCTCATTATTCTTATTCTTTCCCAATGATCTACATCAGATAATGCCGTACTTCCCATAGGTGTTACGTCTGTTAAGTGTATTTTTTTCTTTGGTTCTGCAGGAGATTTAATATCAATTACTTTTTCTTCCACACATGTGGTATTACTTTGTTGTAATTGCTCTTGTTGTTTATTATTTATCAAAACAGGCTCTAACGGAGTAGACTCTATAAAAGTTTTCTTTTCTTGAGCATACTCGGTTATACCTCCGTCAGGAGTCAACACTCCCACAGTCTTTTTTTCTTGTATGGTGTTGATTTGAGGTTTTTCCTCTTTAACGGGTGTTTTTATAGTAATATCTATATTTTCAGTCTTAGTGTTGTCAAAATCACGAACAATAGATTCCTTTACGATAGGTTTTGATTCTATGGGAGTGGGGTTAACTATAGAATTGCCTCTTGCTATAGGGCTGTATATTTCTCGAGATTCAAATCCTGTAGCTACAATTGTAACTGCTATTTTCCCTTCTAATTTATCATCATAACCCAATCCCCAAATAACATTTACATCAGAATTGGTTATACTTTGGACATAGTCTGTTATAACATCTATTTCTTCGTTATTTATTTCAAGATCCGGATCAGAAGAACAAGCAATATACATAAGTACGTTTTTTGTTTCTGTTAAATCATTGTTATTTAATAAATCACAAGTTGTAGCCGCTTCTATTGCCTTATAAGCTCTGTCTTCTCCCTCTCCTTCTCCTATACCCATAAGAGCAACACCAGAATTTCTCATAACAGACTGTACGTCTCTAAAATCAACATGTATATAAGAATCCTCTGCTGTCATCATTTCAGATACTCCTTTCGCCGCTGTCAATAATATATCGTCAGCCAAAGCAAAAGAAGCCCTCATATTCATTTTGCCTCTTTCTTTGAGCTTATCTGTGTTTACAATTATCATAGAGTCCACATATTGCTTCAATTCCTCTATACCTGCTATTGCTTGTTCTCTACGCTTTCTACCCTCGAAAGCAAAAGGAATGGTAACTATAGCGACAACTAATATTTCGTCCTTTTCTCCCTCCTCATATGCATCTCCTTGTAATTCTATTTCTTTTGCTATACTCGCAATCACAGGACTTGCTCCCGTACCAGTACCGCCACCCATACCGGCCGCAATAAATAACATATGTGTATTGTCAGAAAGAACTTGTTTGATAACATCTCGTGCTGCTTCTGCATCTCTCTTTGCTTTGCTTGGCACATTACCCGCTCCCAAACCTTTGCCTAATTGTATCTTATGTGGAACAGGGGAATGCTCTAAACTTTGTCTATCCGTATTGCAAACTATAAAGTCAACTCCGGTTATTTTATTATTGTACATGTGGTTAACAGCATTTGTTCCCGCTCCACCAACACCTATTATTTTTATATAAGAAGATTGTGGCTCTGAACTTGCTTGAATATCTAATACATTATCCATCATTTTCCGTTTTTGTTTTTTTATTACTCTGTCATTATGAAAACCTATCAATACTTATAAACAATAGTTTTCAGAATGTAAAATTACAACTTATATATTACTTGTTATATCTATGTTTTAATTTGTTTTAAACAGTATTTTGTTAATAAAAATAAATAAAATTCTTACTGCACACCATTGCTTAAAATATCATCTAAAACCTTACGAATTTTTGAAAGCAGTCCCGATTTCTCTTTTGGTTCTTTTTTCTGTTGCTTTTCTGTATCTTCTTTCTCTTTAGGTTGCTCTTCTGAAGAAATTTCCTTTACCTCAGGAGTTTCATATTCCTTGTAGTATTCAAAACCCTTAATTACAAGACCAATGCCTGTAGCATACATAGGGTGTCTTATATCCTCATTTTCGCTTGAAAGTTTGGCTATATTAGAATCAGATTCTCCTATACGAGTGGAAATGCCGGTTACGTATTCTGTCAATGTAGCAATATTTTTGATTTTTGCTCCACCTCCTGTAAGGACTATTCCTGCTATCAGTTTATTTTCATAACCAGAGGTTTTTATATCGCACATTACTAATTGCAATATCATATTTACTCTTGCTTTGATTATTTCGGATAGTGTGGATACTTTTATTTCCCTACTTTCTTTGCCTTTTATACCTGGTATGCTAATTATAGAGTTCTCTTCTTCTGTGTCAGGAATACAATTGCCAAATTTTTGTTTAAGTGCTTCAGCTTGGTTTTTTATAATACTGCACCCCTCCTTAATATCATTAGTTATAACGTTGCCTGCAAGTTGTAAAACAGAAGTGTGGCGTAATATTCCCTCGTGATATATGGCTATATCGGTAGTACCCCCTCCTATATCAACAAGACAAACTCCTGCCGTTTTCTCTGTATCGTTTACAACAGCCTCAGCACTTGCTACGGGCTGTAAAATAAGATTTTTTACCTTATAACCTGCCAATTCCACACTACGATGTATGTTGCGTATATTGTCTACGTTGGCACTTATGAGAGAGAAGTTGCATTCTATTGTTTTCCCTATTCTGCCTACAGGGTCAGCAATATCCGTTTCTCCATCAACTATATAACTTTGTGGTACTATATCTACAATCTGTTCCCCATGAGGCATATTGATATTATACAATTCGTTCAACATTGATTGAACATCCTCATCGGTTATTATGTGATTATCTTCGTGTATTATTTTGGTTGTTCTATGGTGTTGTGTCGCAATATTATAACCAGCAATACCCACAAAAACCTCTTCCACACGAAAACCACTTTGAGCCTCTGCTTGTTTTACAGCCTCTTGTACGCTTTCTGCAGTCGCGGTGATGTTTTTTACGTCTCCTCTTTCTACTCCTACAGAAGGAGTTTTTCCTCTACCTATTATTTCTATTTTTCCATTTTCATTTTTCTTTGCAATGAAAACAGCTATCTTTGTCGTACCAATATCTATGCCGACAACCACTCTGTCATTAGGTCTAAAATTCGTTTTGTTATTATTTTCCATTTCTTTATATTGTTTATAAGTTTTCTATTTTCTTGTACAAACTACTTGATTATTAAATCTTAAATCCACCATAGAATATTTATCCCAACCCTCTTTCATAAAGACGTTTGTATATAATAAATGTAGTCTTAAAAGTTCTTCTTTCCATTCAGTTCTTTCGCCCAAAATTATTTCATAGTCTCCTATTTTGGGCATAAGTATGTATGATGTATCTTTTCTTACTATTTGGTCTATTTGATACTTTAATATGCTGTCGGAATAAATAATCGTAGCAAGACTATAGATGTCAAATAATTGTTTGGTTTTTATGCTGTCTATTTTAATAGATACGCTATCAGATATATTACCACTTGCTATTATTGCATCTGCGCTTTTTCCTGCTTCCGTCTTAATAACAATTCCTTTTTTATCTAAATAGTATGATTTGTTGTGTTTATCAAAAATTCTTACCAAAGCAATTTGTTGGGTTATAAATATTTTGAGAACTCCGGTAATACTAATGGAAACAGAAACATTGTCCACAAAATTTTTGTTTTCCAAGTACTGTCTTATTTCTCCTATTTTTACTTGTTTTCTTTTTTGTTTGGTAAAAACTCCAAAATGTTTTGTCAAATCATTTTCAATATCATTTTCCAAAATGATTTTATCATTTGAAGGGTAGGTTATTAGAAGTTCAACAGACTTAATATAGTACTCCCTCATTATTATATTTGACAATACAATAATGAGTACTATACCTAATATGGTACCTATATATATAAGTCTTTTTTTCATTTGTCCAAATCAATAAGTGTTTGTTTTATTTTCTCTACTTCTCTATCTATATCTCCTGCCCCCATTGTAATAAGAAACTCGGGTTGCAAAGCCTCTAGAAGAGGGTATAATTGTTGTTTGCTCACATAATATTTATCCATTTTATTTATGCCATGTAGGATAATATGGCTTGTAACTCCCTCTATTGGTTTTTCTCTTGCCGGGTATATTGGTAGCAGTATTATAGTATCTAATAATTGCAAACTCTTTGCAAACTCCTCTGCCAAGTCCTTTGTTCTGGAGTAAAGATGAGGCTGAAAAATGCCCGTTAAATGTTTATTTGGATACATTTCCCTCAAAGAAGATACAATTGCTTCTATTTCTTTGGGGTGATGAGCATAATCATCTATGAAGATTCGTTGCTCATCGCGAATAACATAGTCCAATCGTCTTTTCATACCAGAGAATGTTTTTACTCCCGTTCTCAAAATCTTTTCTCTGTGTGCTTTATCAAATCCTTCTTGTTTTAAAATAAAATTGCAAACTTTGAGTGCTACAACAACGTTTTCTATATTGTGCCTACCTGGATAACTCATTTGCAAATCAAAAAACGTTTCTCCCTCATCATTAAAATCAAAGAAGTACTCTCCTTTGTAAATCCTTATATTCCAAGCATAAGTATCAGCCTCTATATCAGTTAGAGCATAGGTGGAAAGATTTTTTTTGTCTTTTAGTTCTTTTATTAGTTCTTTTCTATTGGCTTTTATTATAAGTTGTCCGTTGTCATTGGTCAAAAGAGCAAACTCTTCAAAGGCTTTGTGTAGATTTTCATAATTTCCATAAATATCCAAGTGGTCAGCATCTATGGACGTAATTACACTAATAAAAGGAGAAAGCTGTAAAAAACTTCTATCGTATTCGTCAGCTTCTACTACAACGTATGGACTATCGCTATTGAAGAGAAAATTATTGCTCACACTTTTCAAAATACCTCCCAAGAATGCAGAACAACCAACCTCTGAATTATAAAGAATATGGGCTATCATTCCGCAAGTTGTAGTCTTGCCATGAGAACCACTTACAGCAATTACTTTCTTTCCTTTGGTTATATGTCCAAGAGCAACAGAACGTTTCTCTATTGCTATGCTACTTTGTTTGATTTTTTGAAATTGTCTATTATCCTCTGGTATAGCAGGAGTGTAAATGCACATATCTATTTTTTCAGGCAGGTACTCTTCTTTGTCTTCGTAGTTTATTTGTATACCTTCTTTTTCAAGTTCTTTGGTTAGATTACTCTCTACTCTATCATAACCTAAAACTCTATGTCCTTGCATATTCAAATAACGTGCTATAGCACTCATACCTATGCCACCTATACCTAAAAAATAATATGTTTTTCTTCCACTTTCTTCCATACTATCCTTTTCTTGCTATATTTTCTATTTGCTCAACAATTTTTTCATCTGCATCAATCTTTGCCAAAGTTAATATATTTTTCCCTAAACTTTCTTGCAACTCTTTGTTATTTATTGTCTTATCCAAAGTAGAAATCAATTTATTTTCCAATTCTTCATCCAAAATCATTAATGCCGCTTGTTTGTTTACTAATGCTTCTGCGTTCTTTCTTTGATGGTCTTCTGCAACGTTAGGAGATGGTATCAATATAACGGGCTTACCTACTATACACAACTCACTTATAGCTAACGCTCCGGCACGCGAAACAATTAAGTCTGCCACAGTGTAAGCCAAGTCCATATCTTGAATAAATTCGGTAATTTTTATATTATGGCAGTGTTTGATTTTTTCCTTTGTCCTTGCAATTATATCGTTGTAATAAAATTTACCTGTTTGCCAAATCAGTTGTATATCATTATTTATAAAGTATTCCAAATTATTCTCTATACTTTCGTTAATACTTTTTGCTCCCAAAGAACCACCAACAACAAGCAATGTCGGTTTGTTTTCTACAAAGGAATAATAATCTAACCCTTTGTGTTTTAATTCTTTTATTTTGTTTTGTATATCACAAATATTCTTTCTTATGGGATTGCCTGTCTTTACTATTTTATTTGCAGGGAAAAATCTTTCCATATCATCGTATGCAACACAAATTCTTTCTGCCTTAGAGGCAAGTATCTTGTTACTTTTGCCTGCAAAGGAATTTTGTTCTTGTAACAATGTGGGTATGCTCATCTTCTGAGCCTGACCCAGTGTTGCCCATGAAGCATAGCCTCCAACACCCACAACAACATCGGGCGCAAAACTTTTTATTATTTTTCTTGCCTTTAGATAAGAAGACAACATTTTGAAAGGTAGTGTAATATTTTTCCAAAGTTTTTTTCTCTGAAAACCTGCTATTTTCAAACCTATAATTTCAAATCCTGCTTGAGGTACTTTCTGCATTTCCATTTTGCCCTCTGCACCTACAAACAATATTTCACAATTTTTGTTTCTTCGTTGCAAACATTTGGCTATTGCTATTGCAGGAAAAATATGTCCTCCAGTGCCTCCTCCACTTATAATTACTTTCATAACTTGTCCTCCTGTGTTTGTGTTGTATCTAAATCATGTTCTTCCATTACATATTCTTCCATAATTATTTCTTGCTTTGTTTTTTGATTCTCGGAGCGTGAGATATTCAAAACCATACCCAAGGCAAAGGAAGAAAAAATAAAAGAAGTGCCACCATACGAAATAAATGGTAGGGTTTGTCCTGTTACGGGCATAAGATTAGTTGATACCATCATGTTAAGTATAGCCTGAAAAATAAAAACTAACGTTACTCCAAGTGCTAACATAGAACCAAAATTGCCTTTTGCATGTTTGGCTATGCGCAACATACGATATAATAGAATGATATATAACACTATTACAAATAATCCCATCCATAGACCACCTTCTTCCAAAATTATAGCAAAAATAAAATCATTGTGTGATTCTGAAAGAAAACGTGCAATTTCAGTATTGCCTATAAATTTACCAGACAGACCTCCTGTGGAAATTGCCATAAGAGCAATATTAGTTTGATTTATTTCCATCCTATCATTGTTAAGAAATAAGTCTATACGGTTACCCCAAGTACTTCCACGTGAAAGAAATCCTGTTTTGCTATCCACAAACATAACAAGAGCAAACACTACAAACAAAGCCAATAAACTCAAAAACCAATATTTGCGATTTATATCGCCAACGAGTAACATTATATAACAGACCAAGCCTATCAAAGCCGCAGTAGAAAAATTTTCAGGAAAAATCAATCCACAAACAAAAATTATAGGCAAGAATATATTTATAAAGGTTCGTTTCTCTTTAATCTTATTTTTGTTTGTTGCCATAAAAGTAGCAACAAAAATTATTGTAATATACTTTACTATTTCTGAGGGTTGAAATTGCCCGACAAGAGGTATTACTATCCAACGAGAAGCAGCCTTGCCTCCAGGACCAAGATAACCTAAAAGAAGGGTAACAATTAGCAACATTATAGAAAACAACATTGCCGGTTTTGCAATACGAGAATACTTAACATAGTTGACCAAATGAGAAATATAGCAAGTAGCTATGCCTAACAAAAGCATAAAAGAGTGTTTCAAAAACATAGAAGAAACATTGCCTCCTCTGTTTTCCTGCACAGTTTTTCCCATAGAAGAAAAAACCTCAACCAAAGATATTAGGATAAATAATATATATACAACCCAAATAACTTTGTCGCCCTTTATTCTATATTTTTCATTTATCGTTATCATTTAACTACAAGGAATAAACATTTTTTATATATTCTTTCACCCTCTCTTCTGCTTTGTCAGGTGTGCCGGAGGCCGGAGAGTAAATAACAGACATATCTTTTATAGCCAAATGAAAGGCAAGTTGTACTGCCTCGGTAATATTGTTGGCAATGACAACATTAACAATTTTCTTTAAATTCTCTATGGTTTTGTCTTCAAAATTACTTTTTATAACCACTATTTGAGAGACTTTTTCTTTAATAACATCTGCTTGTTGTGAAAAATCTATCTCCTCTTGATTAAGATTTTCAAATATCCAAATAACCGATGTAGTTGCTTGATAAAAACAAAACCAAGTAGCGTTTGGAGTAAGAGAAAAAGCATCATCAAAAAAAGAGATACCTCCCACAGTTGCTATATGTTGGCGTTTGTGCATATTGCTTTGACGTACAAACATATTCATCAAAGCCTTATCTCTCATTTTGTATATTTTTTGATAAGCCTGTTCTGTTGAAGAAACTTTGTTTTGATTTGGTGTTATAAAATTTTCTGCTGTCATTGTTTTTTATCTTAGTTTAAGAGTTACTATTGTTATTACGGCAAGAATCATAGATATAAGGAAAAACCTTTGTACTATTTTAGCCTCATGCCATCCTTTCTTTTGAAAATGATGATGTATGGGCGTCATTAGAAAAATTCTTTTCCCTTCCCCACATTTCTTCTTTGTATATTTGAAGTAAGACACTTGCATTATTACGCTAACGCTTTCCATAATGAATATCCCGCAAAGAATGATTAACAACCATTCTTTTCTTATCAATATGGCAAATACCGCTATTATTCCTCCTATGGTCAAAGAACCTGTATCACCCATAAAAACTTGAGCCGGGTAAGTATTATACCAAAGAAAACCTGCCGTTGCTCCAACAAATGCCGCTATGAAAATGGTCAACTCTCCAATATTTGGGATGTACATTATATTGAGGTAGTTTGCAAAAATTATATTACCACTCACCCAAGCCAAAATAGCAAGAGTTGAGCCTATAATGGCAGAAGTACCTGTTGCAAGCCCGTCTATACCATCAGTTAGATTTGCTCCATTGCTTACTGCTGTGATAATAAAAATAACTATAGGAATAAATATCAACCAAGCATAATTTTGATAATCTTTGCCCAAAAATTTTAGAAGTTTTGCATAGTCAAACTCATGTCCTTTTACAAAAGGAATGGTGGTTTTGGTACTATGTTCTGACTCTTTGGTAAATTGTTGTTTTGCCTGTTCATATGTTGAGGAGACTTGCAAGTTATGTGTTTGAGAATACTCAGCAATGTTTTGTTTTTCTTGTATACGTATATCCGGAGAAAAAAACATTAGAGAACCTACCAAAATTCCCAAAAGTACTTGTCCTATGATTTTTGTACGAGGACGCATTCCCTCTTTATTCTTTTTGAATACCTTTATATAATCGTCCCTAAATCCTAAAGCTCCTAACCAAACAGTAGTTATAAGCATTATTATTATATAAATATTGTCCAATTTGGCAAACAAAAGCACTGGAATAAGTATAGCGGCAAGTATTATCAGCCCCCCCATAGTAGGAGTGCCTTCCTTTTCTTTTTGTCCTTTGAGTCCAAGATCTCTAACCAATTCGCCAACTTGTTTTCTTTTCAAAAAGGCTATCATTTTGCCACCAAAAACTATGGTAATCAAAAGAGAAAAAATCACAGCCATTGCGGCACGAAAAGAGATGTACTGAAAGACTCCTGCTCCCGGTAAACCTAATTCCTTATCCAAATAATTAAACAAATAATATAACATATCTCTTTTTCTCTATTTACTAATATTTCAAAACCTCTTCTTTATCATCAAAATGATGTTTTATGTGATTTATCTCTTGATAATTTTCATGTCCTTTGCCTGCTACAAGCACAATATCATCTTTCTTTGCCAAAGTGCAAGCAAGTTTTATAGCCTCTCTTCTGTCTGTTATACAAAAATGTATTTTACCCTCTTTATCCTTAGTAAGCCCCTTTTTCATATCCTCTATTATATCTTCGCTTTTTTCTGTACGAGGGTTATCTGAGGTCAATATAAGGACATCGGAAAACTTTTGTCCTATTGAAGCCATAATAGGTCTTTTTGTCTTATCTCTATCTCCACCGCAACCTATCACACAAAAGACTTTTTGTTTTTTAACACTGTTTATTTCCTTTATGGTTTTAAGCACGTTTTCCAAAGCATCGGGTGTGTGAGCATAGTCTATTATAGCAACTGCACCAGAGGAAAGTATGTATCTTTCAAATCTTCCGGGTGCAGAGTTAAGAGCAGAAAGATGTACTAAAACCTCTTGTTTTGTCATACCCAATGTTACTGCAACAGAGTAAATAACCAATAGATTATAAGCATTGAACTTGCCAATCAGAGGAGAATATATTTCTTTATTATCTATAACTAATTGCAAACCATCAAAACTATCATCTAACACGCTTGCTCTATAATCTGCAGAAGCATTGGAAAGAGAATAGAAAAGTTTTTTTGCTTTTGTGTTTTGGAGCATAACTTTACCATTTTTATCATCCAAGTTGCTAATAGCAAAAGCCTTTGAGGACAGGTCATCAAAAAATTTCTTTTTAGCCTTAATATAATTCTCAAAAGTCTTATGATAATCCAAATGGTCTAAGGTTATATTGGAAAAAATAGCACAACTAAATTTTAACCCCGCAATACGATTTTGTACCACAGCATGAGAAGAAACCTCCATAAAGGCATATTCACACCCTTGATTAATCATTTCTGCAAATAAAGAGTTAAGAGTCAAAGCATCGGGTGTGGTTCTTTCTGTTGAAATAATGGTTTCTTTTATTCTATTTTCTATAGTTGAAATAAGTCCGCAAGATTTACCCATAGAAGAAAACAAACGATAAAGAAGAGTAACAGTTGTTGTTTTACCGTTAGTTCCTGTTATACCCACAAGTTTTAGTTTCTTTGTAGGATGGTCATAATAGTTGCTCGCCATAAGACCGAGCGTTAAAGAAGAGGACTTAACTTTTATATAAATTATATTGGACAATATATCTTTTTCTTCAGGCATTTGTTCAAGGACTATTGCTTTAGCACCTTGCTCTATTGCTTTTCTTATAAATAGATGTCCATCCGTTTGTCCACCTTTCTCTGCTATAAAAACAAAACCCTCCTTGACCTTGCGAGAATCAAAGGCAAGTCCTTCAACAAATAACTCTTTTTCGTTTACTATTTGTTCAACCTTAACATTATTCAATATGTCTTTAAGAGTTTTCATTTCTTTTTTGCTGTTGTTTTGTTATTGGTGCTGTCCGATTTAGTGCTATTAGTGTTTTTTGAAGTAGAGGTATTTGATGTTTTTTTATTAGTAGTAGTATTGTTGTTGATTGCTACTATTGGCTTATTACCTGATTCATCTTTTTTTTCTTTGTTTGAAGCTAAATCCAAAAATACATCTTGTCCCGCGTGTATGTATTGTCCCTTTGCAATACTTTGACTTATAACTCTGCCATAACCCGCAAAAGATACATTTAGTCCCATATTTTCCAACATATACACAGCGTCTCTTACGGTAAGCCCCACAACATTAGGCATAATGTATTTGCTTATTTGTTGATTAGAGTAGTCAAATTTACCATCTGTTAAATAGTTTTTTATCCATTGGGTTTCAAATTTAGGCATAGAAAATCCCAAATTCTTACACAAAAGACTATAATTTTGAGCATTGCCATACCTCATAATAGGTATAATTCTTTCTGCTTTTTGATTTTTTTGAGGATAATAAAATTTGCTCGTACCAATAACCCTATCGCTTAACTCTCTGAAAACTGGTGCAGCAAGGTCGCCTCCATGTGTCAAAGCCTTATGAGGTTTGGATATAACCACTATGCAAGAATATTGTGGTTCATCTGCAGGAAAATAACCAACAAAAGAAGCTCTATGCCTAAGTACTTGATTTTGGTTATCATAACCTATTTCGGCGGTACCGCTTTTGCCTGCTATTCCGTATGAGGTATTTCTCAATTTTCTACCTGTGCCGTATAAGACAACTCTTTTCAAAACATCTTGTATTTTTGCGAGTGTCTCTTTTTTACACATTTGTTGCTTTAATACCTCTGGTTCAAAAGTCTCAACTATTTTTCCATCTTGAGCCACAGATTGTACAAATTGAGGTTTCATTACTTTCCCGTTGTTTGCTATACCGTTGTAAAAGGTTAGCATTTGCAAAGGAGTCATAGCTGTAACATAGCCAAAAGACATACGCAAAAGGTCATCTACTTGCACCGTTTTACGTATTATGGGCAGAGGCTCGTGTAAAGCCAAATCACAATTTAACTTATCGTAGTTAAAATACTGCATCAAGTCCTCTCTTAATAAAGGTCTTTTTGACCTATCTTTGCAATACAAATCATATATCAAAGAACTAATACCCACATTAGAAGACATTTCCAAAGCACGTCTGAAAGACACATCACCATGCCTTACTTTGCCTACGTCCTTTATATCTTTTATAGTATTAGGAAAATGTTTAACTCCAGTTGGCACTATATCTGAGGTATCTACCAAACCTTTGTCCAACAACATCATTGCAGTTACTATTTTAAAAGTGGAGCCCGGCTCAAATCTGTTGCTTATGGCAATGTTTTCAGTTTCTCTATAAGAATCGTCTTTTTGTTTTGTAAAGTTTGCTAAAGCCTTTATGTGTCCTGTATGTGTTTCCATCAATATAACCGTACCGCTTTCTGCCTGATTGCTATCCAAACATCTCAAAAGAGCGGTTTCTGCCAACTCCTGCAAAGAAACATCTATGGTGGAAATAACATCTAAGCCATCCTCTACTTTTATTTCTAACTCATTGTCTACAGGCACCCACTGATTAGGATTGATACGTCTTTCCCACCTATAGCCATGTACGCCGGATAATCTGTTTGTATAATAACCATCTATACCATCATAACAAGTATCACAACCAGCAGTTTCTCCTTTTACTTGTATGCCTATTGTCCTACGTGCCAATTCTCCGTAAGGGTAGGCTCTTTTAAATTTAGGCTCTTTTGCCATAACACCGGAAAGGACAAACGTGGTATCCTTAGTGTTTTTTTTGATACGCGATATTCTACCCACAATAGGAAAACGTTTCATTTGGTTGAGTTGATTTTCTGTAACGTCTTTGTGTATGAGTACGTACCTGTTTTCTTTTTTTCTTTGGCTATCAAAGTAGGTCTTGTATTCTTTTGCTGTTTTGTCCTTAAACAAGAGTGAAAGTTGTGAGCAAAGTTGCCCGATTTTATTGTTGTATTCCTTTTGTGGTATTATCCAATCTATTGTGTCTTTTCTTGAGGAAGGACTTTTAACTTTTCCCTTGCCTAAGTCCAAATACAAATCCCAATATCTTAAAGATGTTGCCAAAAGAAGTTGTTCTCCAGTCTCATTATCTATGGCATAGACATTACCTCTTTTTGCACTGACTTTATGTTTAGAGATATTCCATTCTTTTGCTCGTTTTTCCCAGAAATCATTTTCAGAGGTTTTTAAATAAATAACTTTACACAAAACAATAACAAAAGGTATTATCATCAAAAAGAAGATAATAGACAATGCTTTTGCTCTATTTTTGTTATCGTTAGTAACCATAAGAATTATTTATTCTCTTTAATTATAGTGTCTTCATAAACAATTATATCCTTTATAGGCTCTTTGGAAATGCCAACACCTATGTCGTTTAGTTTGGAGTCTATGTAAGTCATTTGAGTTGTTCGTTGATAAGTTGTTTTTATTTGCATATAGCGTTTTTGTGCTTCAGATATTTCTTTGGAAAGCTTGTATATATCTGCAACGGCTCTCTCTTCGTTATATCTTACCCCTATATATATCACCAACAACAGCACTACATAAAGAATAAAAGATAGGTGCTTGCTTACATATTTCTGTATAGCCTCACTAAAAGAGTTGAATGCGTTAGCCATTTTGACCTCCTTTTATTTTTTCACCTATTCTCATTTTTGCACTTTTGGAGCGTGGGTTTTGTGCGATTTCCTCTTCAGTAGGTTGCAAAGGTTTTTTCGTTATTACCTTATAGGAGGAAATAACATTGCCATAAAAATCTTTCTCTATTTTACCAGAGGTGTGGCCACATCTTAGCAAATTTTTTACCAATCTGTCTTCCAAAGAATGATAAGAAATAATAACTAACCTTCCACCCTTTTTTAGTAAAGAAGAGCATTGTTCCAAACATTTTTCTAAGTTACCTAACTCATCATTTACCTCTATTCTCAGTGCTTGAAAAACTTTTGCAAAATATTTGTTTTCTTTACCCTTAGGAGCTAAAGGTTTTATGAGGTCAATCAAATCTGTTGTTGTTGCTATTTGGATAACTTCTCTTTGTTTAACAATTCTGTCTGCCAAGAGTCCGCTATTAAGAATTTCACCATAGTTTTTAAAAATTCTTTTCAATTCCTCTTTGTCATAAGAATTGATTATATCCGAAGCCATCAAAACATTTCTTCTATCCATACGCAAGTCCAAAGGAGCGGTTTTGTTAATAGAAAAGCCTCTTTCTGCCTCGTCTATTTGGTGAGAAGAAATTCCCAAATCGGCAATTATTCCATCTATTTGTGTTTTGCGATACAATCTAAGATGTTTGGCAACAGAGGAATAATCATCATGTATAAGACAAAAACGCTCGTCATTGATAGTATTTTTTAATGCGTCCTCGTCTTTATCAAAAGCATATAACTCACCCTCGGAAGAAAGCCTTTCAAGTATAGCCCTTGAGTGTCCTCCTCCTCCAAAGGTCAAATCTGCATAGACCCCATTTGGATTGATATTCAACCCTTGCAAAGCCTCCGATAACATTACGGGTATGTGATATACTTCGTTGTTCATTCCTTATTTTTTATACACAAACATAATACACAAAAGTTCATTCTGATTATTCTTCTTTGCCAAGTAATTCTTTTGCCAAAGTTTTGTAATCAAAATTATCTTCGTCAAGTTTTTTGTATGTGTCGGCATCCCAAATTTCCATAAAATTTCCACTACCGACAATAACAATTTCCTTTTCTATATTAACATTCTGTCTCAACATAGGAGGAATATTGAGCCTATCAGCAGTATCCATTTCTATAAGATTGCTCTCTATGTATTTGCGATACAATCTTTTGGCATCTGGGTCATAAGGATTTAGCTTTTCTTGTAGTGTTTTTACCTCTTGTTGAAAAGAATCATAAGTAAACAACTCTAAGTAATTGTCATAGATAGAGCGCCTGATATAAAAGCGGTTATCTGTAGAAAGACTAAGTTGCTTAAGAAAAGCTACAGGCAACTTAAACCTTCCATTTCCGTCTATTTTGCAATATTCAACGCCTACTATCAATGACATATTCTAAAGTATCTACTTTTATAAAATTGCTACAAAATTACTATTTTTTTCCAAAACAATACTATTTTTTTACTTTTTTTCCCAAATTTCTCCATTTTGTACGCAAAAACAAATAAAAAGTTTCATTTTTTACTTTTTGTTTACTAATAAATTTTGATAGGTTGGTATAGGTTGTAATAGGTTTTGATAAGTTGTAATGGGTTAGCATAGGGCAGAGCCACAGCCACAGGGTGTTTTACAGGCACAGCCTGTTTTATGGGACGCAAAGCTTTAGCCACAGGCTTATTTTAATGGCTTTGCCCTTATAGAACAGCCTATGGGTGCAGCCTCAAGCTGTGGCTTATGCTAACTCATAAAAACCTATAAAAAAACAGCCAAAAAATATTTTTTCAAGAAATTTAATTAATACCTATTTAAAATCAAAAAATAAGGATGCTATTACTGATTATCAGAGAGTTAACCTTTTTTGAAGGGTCAAAAATGGGCATTTTTCTTGATTTTCAGCGTTTTCGAAGGGTTTTTTGAAGAAAAATTTTTCTTTAAGCGGATTTTACAAAAATGAATCTTCGTTTTATTTCGACGAATCTTCGTTTCGAGAAATCGAAACGAAGATTCGTTGTTGTTGATTATCAAGTAGTTATAAAGGTGAAAATCGTTAATTTTGTAATAGGTATATTTTTCTCTTACAAAGTTACGAAGATTTTTCGACCTGACCAAACGCGTGCACACTTTTTATTTGTAACTTATTGATAATCAGTAAACGCACCCACTGGCAGTTTTGTAGGGACTTTAGCCACACCCATAGGGTGTTTTGTAAAGGCTTTAGCCATTACTTTTTATAGGTTAGCATAGGTTCTAATGAGTTATTTTAGGTTAGCATAGGTTTTTATAACATATTTTAGGTTAGCATAGACGCATAAGCGTTAGGCTCAGTCTCTTTTTAATGGCTTTGCCTATATATAACAGGCTGAGTCTGTAATTAATTGCTAATTCATAAGGGCGGAGTTGTTTAGTTTTATAAAAAGAGAAAACACTCCAAATTTAATTGAAGTGTTTTCTCTTTTCGTGCGGATGAAGGGACTCGAACCCCCACGCCTCTCGGCAATAGATCCTAAGTCTATCGCGGCTACCAATTACGCCACATCCGCTTCAAGTTTTGCGTTTGCAAAGTTAGTATCATTTTTTATAATCGCAAAACTTTTTTTACTTTTTTTATTTTTTTATTCCTAATTCTTTCTCTACTAATGAAGTAACGTCATCATTGTCAGTGGCATACCATAGAATACCATTTTTCTCTATAATGTAATCATAACGGTTTGCTTTTGCTACATTTTCTGCAGCTAAACGCACTTTTTCATAGATTGCTTGTATCAATTCTTGCTCTTTAGCACTTAGTTCTGACTGGGAACTTTCTCTAAAAGCATACATTCTATTATAAAGGTCTTGTATTTCTTTTTGTTTGTTTTGTTTAAGCAAATCGGATAATTGGTCTTGTTTTGCTTCAAATTCAGTGACCATACGCTCATATTCTTTTTGCATAGCGTCCAATTCTGTCCTCAATTGAGAAGCGTATGTTTGTAATTGGTTTTGAGCAGAATCATAATCAGGTAATTTGCGTATAAGCTCTGAAGCATTAAAGTGTCCTACCTTTAAGGTTCTTTGAGCGAAAGAAGTGTTTAATGTAAATGCTAAAACAAAGCACAACGATAATAATTGAATTGTTTTTTTCATGTATGTAAATTATTTTTTTATTGTTTAATATTTTTATTAATATAATTTTCTCACCCCATGTGAAGTTGTTTATCTCTTGGCAGAAGAACTATTTACCTTATAGCCTAATTCTGCAAGTACAATATCGCTAACATCTGTCTTGCTATCTATAAATAATATGGTTGCACCTGAAGCTTTGTCCAATATAACAGAATAGTTCTTTTCCTTTGCTATTTTTTCTATAGCGTTATATATTTTGTCTTGTATGGGTTTTATAAGTTCAGAACGCTTTTTAGCCAAATCTCCATCAGAGCCAAATCTTTGTTTCTGCAAGGCTTTTGCTTCTCTTTCTGCTGCCACAATTTCGTTTTCTCTTTTTGTCTTAAGGTCTTCAGGCAGAAGTAATGCCTCTGCTTGATAAGAACGATACATTCTATCAACTTCGGCAAGTTTGTTTTCTACGTCTTTTTGCCATTGCAAAGAAACTTCTTCTAACTCTTTTTGAGCCTGCTTGTATTCAGGCATATTATTTAGAATATATTCCGTATCTACGCATGCAAACTTTTGAGCGTAGGAAAAAACACTCAAAAATATAAGTGACAATATTACTGCTATCTTTTTCATATTAATTAATTAACGTTTTTAAAGTTATTATTCTCAAATACTATACCATTTTTTAATCTATAGAGTTTTGTAAAGATATATGGAATTGTCCTCCAGAGCGTCTTGTACCTCCATATTCAGGGTCAAATCCATAGCCCCAATCTAATCCAAGCATACCAAACATTGACATATATATTCTTATGCCCACACCTGCCGAACGATACATTGTAAATGGTGCAAAACCTTTGAAATCTGCCCATGAATTACCGCCTTCCATAAAAGCAAGAGCAAAAACAGACGCCGAAGGATTAAGGGTAATAGGATAACGCAGTTCCAAAGTAAATTTATCAAAAACTGTTGCTCCATTAGTACCTGTAAGTGATGAATTGCCATAGCCTCTCAAAGCTACCAACTCCCTTCCGTCCAAAGCATAGCCAGTAAGACCATCACCTCCCAAATAAAATCTATCAAAAGGAGAGTAATCCAAATCTTTGTTATACCTACCCAAGAAACCGAAACGACTGCGAGCAGAAATGACTAAATCATCTACTATATTGAAATACCATGCAAGTCTAAGATTAAGTTTGTAGTACTCCAACCATTCGTATTTTTCTTTGTTGGTCATAGTGCTGTAATCTTTACCATTTACCAAAGAATAAGGGAACGTAAAGGCTCCATCCAAAGATACCTCACTACCAGTACGAGGGTAAATAAGTTGGTCTATAGAATTTCTACCTATAGTCAAAGTATAAGCAATATCGTTTGATGAACCTGTTGGCATAATGAATGAAGTCCAATTCTTTACACTGTATCTTTTATACCTAATTCCTTGTGAAAAAGAGAAATAATCATCAGGCCATTGCAAACGCTGTCCCAAAGATATGTAAGCACCAAGTATACCAAGATAATAATCTCTATTGTTTGAGGTGTTGTAATAGGAGTCGTCTTGATAAGAATAATAAACACCAAAAGAAAGTGCCCTTGGTTTTTTGCCTCCAAGCCATGGCTCAGTAAATCCGAAAGAGCCTGAGTAGTAATAAGAGCCGTTGGTATTTACTCGCAAAGAAATTTTTTGTCCTTCTCCTACAGGGAAAGGTCGCCAAGCCTTAGGCTTAAATACCTTGCTTGCCGCAAAGTTGTCTAAGGCCAAACCAACAGTAAAAATAGCTGTACCATAACCGCCCCAACCACCTTGTAGTTCTATACGAGATGAAGAAGTTTCTTCTACTTCGTATTCTATATCTACAGTGCCATTTTCAGCATTAGGTTCTACTTTAGGATTGATTTTTTCGGGGTTAAAGAAGCCTAATTGTTGTATTTCCCTTATGGAGCGTATAACATCATCTCTTGAAAAGAGTTCTCCCGGCAAAGTCTTCAGTTCCCTCATAACAACGTAATCGTTGGTGTTTGTATTACCGCTAAGACTAACCGTGCCTATACGTGCTTGCTTACCCTCATAGATACGCATTTCTATATCTATGGAATCATTTTCTACATTAAGTTCTGTAGGTATTACTCTAAAAAATAAATAACCATCGTCCAAATACAAAGATGAAATATCCTTACCTGTTGGGTCATAGTTTATATTCCTTTCCAACAATTCCTTATTATAAACATCACCTTTTTGTATTCTTAAAAGTTTTGTCAGATAATCAGAAGAATATTTAGTGTTACCAACCCAAGTTATGTTTCTAAAATAAAATTTCTTTCCCTCATAAACACTTAGATTTATAACCATTTCGTCCACGGTTTTCTTCGGTTTTTTGCCAAAAACACTTGCAATTCCTCTACCGACACTTCTGAAAAATCCTTTTTTTACAGGTCTATTTTGTATAAAAAAAGTATCTTTAACTATTCTTGCGTCTCTATATCCGTCATTGTTGTATTTATCAACAATCAATTCAAGGTCTTGCTCATACTCATCTTTTAGAAAACGAGAAGACTTCCAAAATCTCCACCAACGTTTTTCTTTGGTGCTTTTCATTTGTCTTCTTATTTTGCTATCGGACAAGTATTGATTACCTTCTACATTAATTTGTCCTATCTTCACCTTTTTGCCTTTGTTAACATTAAATACAAGGTGAGATTCTTTGCGAGCAGTTATTGTATCCCTTTCTTCAATTATTTCCGTTTGTACCAAATAATAACCTTTATCTATAAAAAATTCATTGATAAGGTTTTTGCAAGTGTTTTTCATATTTTCGGTAACCACATCGCCAATAGCAATATTCAATTTCTCCTTTACCTTATCGGCTTCAGAACGAGAAATATCACCCGAAAACTTAAAATAAGATAGACGAGGTTTTGTTTTAAGGTTGTATTCCAAAAAAACCGTTCTACCCTCAACTTTTGTTACATAGATATGCACTTCGTCAAACATACCCTGCTTCCAAAGTTTGTCTATTGCGATGGAAAATTTGTCGGAAGGAATATATATTTTTTGTCCTTTGGTAATACCCGAAAGAAGTATTACAGAGTTTTCGTCTAATTCGTCTGCTCCTGTTATTTTTATATCACCTATTTCATATTCCTTTGGAGAATAGTAATCTAAATCTATCACATTGGTTTGAGCTGAAAGCAAAGACACAGTGAGCAATAGAAACAAAAATAATATATTTGGTTTAAGTTTTTCTAAATTCATGCTAAAAGATTCTACTCTATTTTCTATTATTGTTAAAGATAACGTTATTTTTTATATTTAATTTTATGAAAGAAAAAATTTATTTCTCATTAGTAATGATTTGCTCAGTGGTTTTGCCATAGCGTCTTTCTCTTTTTTGATAATCAACTATGGCTTGGCAAAAATCTTTTTTAGAAAAATCAGGCCAAAGTACATTGGTAAAGTATAATTCAGCGTAGGCTATTTGCCAAAGCATAAAATTACTTATTCTTTCCTCCCCCGAAGTTCTAATAAGCAAGTCTACGTCTGGCATATCTTTGGTAGATAAGAAAGAAGAAACTATATTTTCATCTATGGTTGATACTTCAATTTGATTGTTTTTAACCTCTTTTGAAATATTTTTTACCATTTCAACTATTTCCCACTTTGCACTATAATTTAGAGCAAGTACAAGAGTCATTCTTGTGTTGTTTTTTGTCTTGTCTATCATACTTAAAAGGGCATGTTTTGTTTCTTGAGCCAACTCTTCTATATCTCCTATTGTTTGAAGTCTTATTTGGTTGGTCATAAAAGTTTGCTCCTCATTAATAAGATGGTACAAAAGCATTTGCATAAGGGCATCTACTTCCTCTTTTGGTCTTGCCCAATTCTCTTTTGAAAAAGTATATAAAGTTAGGTACTTTATACCTATTTCTGCTGCTATTTCGCACACACTACGCACAGAAGAAGCGCCTTGTTGATGTCCATAGATACGTTGTTGATTTCTTTTTTTTGCCCAACGACCATTACCATCCATAATAATGGCAACGTGTTTGGGTAGTTTATTCATATCTATATCGGCGGTAAAATCATTCATGGAACCAAAAGTTTTTTCTTAAACATAAAAATTACTCATCATACTATTGTTATCCTTAAAATATTCTATACTTGAGGACAAAGAGTTAATTGTTTTAGGTTTTAAAGGTGAATATTTTTTGTTTGAGGAAGTATCAAACATTTGAGCATAGGAAATGTTTTTTATTCCTTTTATAGTTTTTAGTAAATTGGAAGTAATACTTGCAAAATCTCTACCTACAACCAACAAAAGATAATCCATTTTACGAAGATTTCCAATTAGATAGGAGGTATTATCATTAGAAAGATTATTAAGCAACATATAGGCTATACCTTTTAAACTATCTACTTGCAACAAACAATCAAAATACTTATCCTCTTCTAATTTTTTATTAAAACAAATAAAATCACCTGTTCTTTCAAATTCGCAATTCATTGTTTGTTGCATTCTATATGCTATTTGAAAATTAGCCAACGAAGAACTTATACCTATTACGGAAAAAGGTATGTAAGATACACAAAAAAAGTCTTCTTTTATTTTTTTGACACTGCCCATTACTCTTCGTTTGTTACTTATCAGAATGCAAAGTTATAAAAAAATCATTGAAACACCCTTTATTAACTGCTTTTTTGTTAAAAGAAACATTGGGTTTTTATGAGTTTTGATATTTTTTGTAAATTTGCATTCTAAAAAAATATTCTGCTACTATGGAGGAAATAATAAGCAAACATATTGATAAAATAAAACAAATCACTTCTGCAACAAAAGAAGAGTTGGAAAGTATTAGAATAGAATATCTTGGGAAAAAAGGTGTAATGAATGACTTATTTGCAAAGTTTAAAGAGGTAGCACCTGAGGATAGAAAAAAAATAGGTATAAAACTTAATGAGTTAAAACAAACTGCTCAAGCCAAAATAGAGGAGTTAAAGGAAAAAGCAGAGATAAAAGCCGAAGAAATGCGACATTTGGAGGACTTTACCAAACCTTTGGAAAGTGTTGCTTTGGGTTCTATTCATCCGCTTACCTTGGTTAGAAAAGAAATAGTGGATATTTTTTCTCGCATAGGTTACACTGTGCAGGAAGGACCGGAAATAGAAGATGATTGGCATGTTTTTTCTGCTTTAAACTTTCCTCCGGAACATCCGGCAAGAGATATGCAAGATACTTTTTTTATAGAAAATGGTAGAGTTGATGGTAATGATGTACTATTGAGAACCCATACTTCCTCCGTACAAGTAAGGACTATGGAAAAAATGAAACCTCCTATTCGTATTATTGCTCCGGGCAGAGTATTTAGAAACGAAGCAATATCAGCAAGAGCGCATTGTATTTTCCATCAAGTAGAAGGCTTGTATATAGATAAAGGTGTTTCTTTTGCTGATTTGAAGCAGAATCTTCTTTATTTTGTAAAAGAAATGTTTGGCGAAAATACAAAAATACGTTTGCGTCCGTCCTATTTTCCTTTTACAGAGCCAAGTGCAGAAATGGATATATCTTGTACTATTTGCGAAGGCGATGGATGTAATATCTGTAAACATACTGGTTGGTTAGAAATAATGGGTTGCGGTATGGTAGACCCAAATGTTTTGGAAGCCTCAGGTATAGACAGTAAAGCATATTCGGGATTTGCCTTTGGTATGGGAATAGAGAGAATTGCTATGTTGAAATATGATGTTAAGGACTTGCGTCAATATTTTGAGAATGATATTAGATTTTTGAATCAATTTTCTTGCGCTTTTTAAAAGTGTGCTTAACAAAAAATAAATTGTCTAATCTAAAAAATGCGTTTTTAGATTAGACAATTTTGGTATATACAATTAAAAACTAATAATACCACTAAAATTATGAAACAAACTTTCATTGTCTTTGTATTAAGAGTCTTGTGTTTACAATAGGTAATAATACTAATTATCAATACAAAAAACATATAAAACATTGGAGGAAATAAGAACAAACTCTCTTTTACTTCTCCTTTAAAAAAGGAAAGTAATGAACGTTGAAAACCGCACATAGGACAACTTATACCAAAGAATTTATGGTATATACAAGGCAACATACTGCAATCCTAAGCGACCTATGACAACTAATCAATTAGTAACTACTTCTTGCTCCTAAAATTCCTGCAATGCCCAAAAGAGAACCTGCAAAAATCCAATACAATAGTCCTATGCCACCTAAAACAGTGCCTATTATGGATAAAATCATTCCAGCTTTAAGCATACCATCCCCTTTGTATAGAGAAGGGTTTTCTTTATACATTTTCTGACCTTTGTTTGCGTATACTATACCCACTATACCGCAAACCAATCCCACCACTGCACAGCCCAATACTACAGAACAAATCCCTAATACTAATGATACTACGGAATAAGGTGCTGAGTCTTGAGGATTTTGTGTGTTTTGTAAATTTTGTACATCTTGTGTATTTTGTATCTCTTCCATATTTTTTGGTGTTTGAATTTATAGCCGTCAAACCATCGGTTTTAAAATACGTTAAACAAAAATCTATTGCAAAAATAGTTATTTATTTTTAAATAACATTTTTTTGACCTTATAATCAAAAAGTTTTAATAAATTAGTATAACTTTGCATTTTGTAAAAGAAGATAGAGGAAAAGAGTATTTATTCTATCGCTGCAAAGAAAAAGTTCTTTGAAGAGGAAAGTCCGGGCAACACAGAGCGGCATACTGCCTAACAGACAGGCACAAATTAAGGAAGTTTGGTAATTTAAATTTCTTTTTGTTTGTGACAGAGAGTGCAACAGAAAATGACCGCCGTAATATTTTTTTTGCGGTAAGGGTGAAAAATCGGGGTAAGAACCCGTAGGGAAGGTTAGTGATAATCTTTTTGTGCAAACCTTATGCGTTGAAAGTCCAAATATATCAACATTATAAATGCTTGCTCGGCATTGTTGAGGGGTAGGACGATGGAGTCTTTTTGTAAAAAAAGACCTAGATTAATGATAGAATTTTGACAGAACCCGGCTTATGAATACTCTTTTCTTTTTTTGGCTTAATCATAACAATACAAATACTTACGTTGAATAACAAAAACTCACTCTAAACAAAAATATATCAACAAAAACTACGTTATATAAAGCGAGTATTAAAAACCTTAGAAATAATAAAAAGAGTAGACATTATGCTTACAGTAAAAATTTGTGTAGGAAATCATTGCTATCTTAAGGCCGGAGGTCAATTGGCTTTGTGGAAAAATCAAATTCCCCAACACCTAAAAGAAAAAGTAACAATATTGAATGTATCTTGTTTGGGGTGCCACGAAACAGAAGCAAATCCACCATACGCAAAAGTAGGAGAGGTTGTCATAGAGAAGGCAACAATAGAAAAAGTTTTGGAAGAAGTAGAAAGACAATTGTTTCTAGCATAAAAAAAAAGAATTTAATAATAAATAACAAAGTAAAAAACAACAAATTATAATGGCAGCATACAATAATGTAGTAGAGATACGTAGGTATATACTTCAAATGTTGGCTAAAATGATATATGACGGTAATGTAGAGGAAAAGATAGACCGTCTTCCTTTTGATATGTATACAAAAAAAACGGAACATACCCGTTGTTGCATTCATAAGGCAAGAGCCGAAGCCAAGTATAAAACAATGGCTATTTTGGGCTTTAATACTGATGATGAAAAGGACGAGTTTGATAATCTTTCTCACTATGTCAGAATAAAAAAACAAATGGAAAACAATACAGAGGTTATGCTTACGGTGGTAGACGAG
This sequence comes from uncultured Bacteroidaceae bacterium, assembly GCA_964626385.1. Lineage (GTDB taxonomy): Bacteria > Bacteroidota > Bacteroidia > Bacteroidales > P3 > Scybalousia_A. The sequence goes on along the minus strand of CAZVEO010000019.1, from coordinate 2,024 downwards.
GCTTGTTCGTCTTGTGTTAAGGCCTCGTATATAGTTACCAACCTTTGTCGTTCTTGTATAGCCCATCCTTGTACATACGCTTGCAAAAAACAAGCAATAACCAAACACGAAAATTCTCAAGCACACATAGATCCGACAAAATGTATTAACTGCGGTTTGTGTATGCAGGCTTGTCCTTATCATGCTATTATTTTTCAACCCGTTCCTTGTGAAGAGGCTTGTCCTGTGGGAGCAATATCCAAGAGAGAAAACGGAGTAGAACATATTGACCCTGAGAAATGTATTTATTGTGGCAAATGTATGGTGGCGTGTCCGTTTGGAGCCATTTTTGAAAAGAGTTTTATGTTTGAGATAATTACAGCCATGAAACAGGGTAAAGAAGTAATTGCAATGGTTGCGCCTTCTTTGGGAGGACAGTTTAATCAACCATATGGTAAGGTGTTGACGGCAATAAAAAAATTGGGCTTTACTGATGTTGTGGAGGTTGCTAAAGGCGCTAACATAACCACAGAAAACGAGACCCATGAGTTTGAGGAGCGTATGGAAAAAGGTGCCAAATTTATGACTACTTCTTGTTGTGCTGCATGGAGAGAATTGTACCTAAAACATATACCAGAAATACAGCCATATGTTTCAGATACTTTGACACCTATGGCTTACACTGCAAAATGGGTAAGAGAAACCAAGAAAGACGCTATTTTGGTTTTTGTTTCTCCTTGCGTTGGTAAACGTTCTGAATGTCACAGAAATCCAGATGTTAATTATGTTCTTTCATACGAAGAGTTGGATGCTTTGTTTAAGGCTGCAGAAATAGATATAGCCTCTTTGGAAGAAACCGAATTGGATAAGACAATACTTGGACACGGAAGAGGTTTTGCTATGATTTCAGGAGTAACAGCCTCTGTAAAAGCAACGGCTAAAAACCCAGAGTTAATAAACGATGTAATAATAGATGGTTTAACCAAGCAGTCTATAAAGGAATTGAAACTTTGGGCAAAGAAAGGTGAGGCACCGGGAAATTTTGTTGAGGTTATGGTTTGTCAAGGAGGATGTGTCAATGGTTGTGATACTATCAATTTGCCAAAATCGGCAGCGAGACAAATACTCCCTACAACCAAATAGATACAATTACCCTTATAAACAAAAGCAAACTTAGAGTAAGGAACGATATATTTATAAAGAAATATTTTTATACTAAGTTTGCTTTTGTTATGATAAGATATTATTAAGAATAAGAATTTTACCATATATTAACAAAATAAAAAAAGATGTTATGAAAAAGATTAGATTTATCTTGTATGCCATTGTTTTGGGTGTCGTTTTGGTTTCTTGTAATAAGAATAAGGATAACACTATTTCTATTTATAATGAAAGAATAAGTCTTTCCAACGATTATTCTGAATCAACTCTAATTTTTAGTGCTATCAAAAGTAGTCCATCCAAAGCATTAAAGGATAGTGTAAATAATTGGATATTAGAAAATTTGAATTATTGTCCTTATGCAGAGGAGGAAGGTATAAGAAAATTTGAAGGCAATAGGGATAGTTTGAGTCAAATGGCTAATTATTATGCAAAGATTAAACTTGCAAAAAATATTTCTAAGGAGGAGGAAGATTTTTTGAAAAAAATGCAATTCAAGTATTATTGTTTTGATAGTATTACCATATATCCTCATAAAGGGCTGACAAGTGTAGTTTTATTTGAAGAAACATTTATGGGAGGAGCTCATCCTAATCATACAGAGTTGAGTGCAACGTTTGATAATGAAACAGGGAAGGCTTATGGTTATATGGATGTAATTAATGATACACTTGAGTTTAAAAAAATGATTGTACAAGGTTTGAAAAAATATTTTGAGGTGGGCACAGATGAAGAGCTACAAGAGATGTTCTTAATGGCAGAGGTTGACAACATGCCATTGCCTCAAGAGTTGCCTTATTTTATGGAAGAAAAACTTGTTATACAATACAATCCCTATGAAATAGCACCTTATGCTGCAGGTTCTCCTCAAGCGATAATCCCTT
>CAZVEO010000018.1:0-28286 GCA_964626385.1 uncultured Bacteroidaceae bacterium | reverse complement strand
AAAAAATCTCTCGAAAACGCTGAAAATCAAGAAAAATGCCCAATTTTGACCCTTCGAAAAAGGTTAACTCTTTGATAATCAGTAGTAGCACCCTTATTTTTGACTTATAACTACCTATTTACGCGATTTTCCGAAAAAATTTTTTGAGAGATATTTTTTCAGGTACCGCCCGCACCCTCAGGATGTCTTATAAGGACACAGGCACAGCCTGTTTTATAAGGGCAGAGCCGTTACTTTGATAGGTTAGCATAGGTTACAGGCTGAGCCTGTTCTATAGGGGCAAAGCCGCTACTTTTTTATTCTTTCTTACACCGAGTTAGCGTTAAACTTTTTTACTTTAACTTAAAAAATATTGTAAAAAAAAGTTTATAAACATTGTGGATTATAAAAAAAGTTGTATCTTTGCAAACTGAAATCACAGATATGGTATCTTTAGTTCAGCCGGTTAGAACGTCGGATTGTGGTTCCGGAGGTCGTGAGTTCGAATCTCACAAGGTACCCTTGAATAAAAGGCTTTAAGGTCAATAAAAATAAGGACTTTAAAGCCTTTAAATCTTTGTAAAAAGTATTAAAAAAAGGAATATTTATGCATAAAGCAGGCTTTGTAAATATAATAGGTAATCCTAATGTTGGCAAAAGTACTCTTATGAATGCTTTGGTGGGTGAAAACCTTTCTATCACAACTTTTAAAGCACAGACTACTCGCCACAGAATTATGGGTATAGCCAACGGTGAAGACTTTCAAATAGTTTATTCTGATACTCCCGGAATAGTCAATCCTCATTATAAACTCCATGAGCAAATGATGTCTTTTGTCAATTCAGCTTTAAAAGATGCCGATATTTTCTTGCTTGTAACCGAAGTGGGAGAAACTCTTAAAAATGAAAAAACTCTAAACTACATAATCAACAGCAAAACTCCTGTAATACTTATTATCAATAAAATAGACTTGTCCTCCCAAGAGATTATCAATGAAAAAATAACCTATTGGCAAAATATTATTCCTCGTGCAGTGGTGATACCTTGCTCTGCAACAGAGAGATTTAATTTGAACAATATTTTTGATACCATAATTAGTTTATTACCTGATAACCCTCCTTATTTTCCTAAGGACGAGTTATCGGATAAGAGTATGCGATTTTTTGCTTCAGAAATAATAAGAGAAAAAATTTTGCTTTATTACAATAAAGAAATTCCTTATTCTTGTGAAGTGGTTATAGACGAATATAAAGAAAAAGAGGATATGGATTATATTTCCGCTATTATTTACGTGGAAAGGGAGAGTCAAAAAGGTATTTTGCTTGGTCATCAAGGTAGTATGATAAAAAAACTTGGCACTGAGGCAAGAAAAGAAATAGAAAATTTTATATCAAAAAAATGTTATTTAAAGTTATTCATAAAGGTTAAGGAAAACTGGCGCAACAACATAAACGATTTAAAACGTTTTGGTTATGAATAATAGCGATGTGATAATAATAGGAGGAGGAGCCTCGGGGTTGATGTGTGCCAACATATTGATGAAAAAAAATAAAAGCGTTACTATATTAGAGAAAAAACATCAGACAGGACTAAAACTAAGAATAACAGGTAAAGGTCGTTGCAATATAACCAACTCTAAGGACAAAGATGAATATTTGACTCATATTAACAACCCTGTTTTCTTTGAACCCGCTTTTGATAATTTTGACAACAAACAATTGTGTGCCTTTTTTGAAAACAGGGGACTTTCTCTTATAGAAGAAAGAGGTGGAAGAATTTTTCCAAAGAGTTCTCGTGCTGTAGATGTTTTTTTTTCACTTATAAAACCTTTGGAAAATAGCCCCATAGTTGATATAGAAAAGAACTGTACAGCAAAAAATCTTATTTTTAAAGGCAATAGAGTAGTGGGAGTGAATACTTCAAGAGGAGTTTTTTTTGCCGATAACGTAATTATTGCTTGTGGAGGAAAGACTTATTCCTCTACTGGTTCTGAGGGAGATGGTTATTCTTTGGCTCAGCAAGTAGGGCATAGTATAGTTAGACCTATTCCGGTGCTTGTAGGTTTGAGGACAAATAAAGGTTATTCAAAAGAATTGCAAGATTTTTTGGTAAAGAATTGTCAAGTAAATATTTACAATGGACAGCATAAGATTGTAGCAAGTATGTTTGGAGATGTGCTTTTGGATGAATATGGAGCAAGCGGTCCGGTAATACTTACTCTTTCCCGCATTATTGCCGAAGATTTAGATAAAGGGAATAATTTATATCTTAATATAGATTTAAAACCAAAAATTGCCAAAGTCCAACTTTTGCAAGAAATAAGACAAACTTTTGCAGAAAGACGTACTCAAGAGGTTGCCTCAGTACTTAGAAAATGGTTTGCTAAACCTTTTATTAAAGATGTTTTATATATCTGTGAACTTAATGGCAAAACTATGGCAAAAAATCTTACAGAAAAAGATTTCGAATCTATTCTTTGGTATATGAAAGAAAGAAAAGAGAAGATAATAGGCGATATGGGGTGGAAAGAAGCTATTGTTACCAAAGGAGGAGTATCTCTAAGAGAAATAGATGCAAACACCATGAAAAGTAAAAAAATAAAAGGTTTGTCTTTTTGTGGTGAGGTTATGGATTTGGACGCAGATACAGGAGGATACAATTTGCAAATAGCCTTTTCTACTGCCAAACTCTGCGCCGATAATATACTTTCTTAGAATAAATATAACTTGAATTCAACTTGAGAATACGCAACTTTTTTGAAACTGTAGATAAAATTTACAGATTGCAAACACTATAAAGTAAGGACAAACCTTTTAAAAGTTTGTCCTTACTTTATTATTATCGTTCAAAAATTTTATACATAAGAGATAAAAGTTATCTGTTTTTTTATATACTAAAACTTCTTTAATTTAAAAGACAATTTTGCTCCTAAATAATTACCATTTACGGCATATTTATCTATGTAACCCTCTTGATACCAAATAGAAGTTTTGGCATCACTTGGATAATAGGAGAATAAAATATCAGTACCAAGCAAGAAATAATTAAAATCAAATATTGCTCCTACACTAAACAACAAGGAATAATTGCAATAATCAGGCTCGTATTCAATATTTCTTACCTCACCTAAAACATTGGTATTTGTTATAGAACCCTCATCTGCCCGATTCAAATCTATATACAAACCTGCTTTTGCTACAAGAAACATATTATTTACAACCTTTGTTTTGTATTGTAGCAATAAAGGTACTGAGAAATAGTGTGATTTTTCAGAAAAAGATTTCTTTTGAGGATTTTCAAAATCAAATATTTTGTAATAATTAAAATCAAGTCCAACTAAGAAAGACCAATGATTTTGTGCATTAAACTCATAAAAATATCCTACAGAAAAACTTGGGGTGTTTTTAGGAGTTAACATTCCAAAAGATGAATTATCATCTCTAAAATTAATATTACCCTCTAAACTTATTCCCCAATTATAGAATTTACCTAATTCCGGGTAAGTAGTTTGCGCTGACGTAATAATACTCGCAAATATTAATACAAAAAATAATGTTTTTTTCATTTTATCTGTCCTTTCTTTTTTATTACCATGATATATATCTTGCATCTGAAACATTTAGTGTTGAAAACCCACCATACACAGATGCTCCATTAAGAACTTTAAAGTGATTAACAGAAGAATGCCACATTGTACAAGACACATCTAATTTATATTTTTTAGATGACTTGGTTTTTGTTTTATTTTTATTAGTTTTGTTACATACCGCATTAACTTCATACATTTTACAAGTAACTTTTCTTGTAAATCCACCAACTTTATACCATTTATATCCCTTCTTACCTTTTAATAAAATTCTTGTATCTACAATTGCATGGGAACGCCCATTGGATGCAAGACCAAAATTATTACAAGCAAATTTTTGTGTAAACAATACTAATATCTTAGCTCCATGTAAAGATGCAAAATATCCAGTGGAATTACTTTTTTTGTTTTTACAATCACCAGAATACAATGGGTTTGTTTTCACATTTTCTTGTTTTAATACCGACATGTCTCCGTTGTTATAAGCAATTAAAGTTTCTACACTCCCATCCGTTATTGCTATGTAACCATCATTAGTAAATTTAAAAATAGTATCTCCTATCATAACCTCCCCCAAAGAATTCACTAAACTTAAGTTTTCGTCACAAAAAGGAAATTTTAACATAGGAGAATTTTCTGTATCTATGTTTTCATTAGTTTCCCAGTTCTCTTCATATTGTCTATAATTTTTTCTCATAGAATTAGTGAAGTTCAGTGATTTTTCGAAGTTCTTTACAATGTAATCCTCATCCAATCCAATTTCATCATACACAACGTACGACAAAGAATCTTTTTGAGTACTCATGTACGTAGTGATAAAATTTTCTTCGTAAGTTGATTGTTGTTCTTTAAGCGATTCTAAGGTCTGCTCATAATCTACCACACCTTTAAATCTCAACATTTTTACATAACTATTTCCATTTCTATAGGTAAAAGTGGAAATACTTTCTTGTGCAACATTTTTATATGAAAAATAATTATTTAATACGTCTTCTTCATCGTTACATGACACAATACATAATGCTATCATTGGTAGCATCATCATAAATTTTTTACTCTTTTTCATAAGATTTTTATATTTTAAGTTATTAATTATTTTCATAATTGAAAATTCTACTTTTTGCAAAGTTATACTTTTTTTTTGCACTAACAAAATATCTTAGTATTTTTTGTAAAAAATATTTTAATCATAGCCTGAAGCCTGTTGTTGATTTATATTATATGAGTTATAATAATCAATTTTTATTATAATAAAGACGAACCATCAAAAAATGGTTCGTCTTTATTCGTTTTTTTTTTAACCTCCGAATTGCATTAGGTAAGCCTTTATAAAGTCATCTAAACCTCCGTCTAAAACATCATTGGTATCTGAGGTTTCAAAGTTTGTCCTAAGGTCTTTGACCATATGATAAGGGTGAAGAACGTAGGAGCGAATTTGAGAACCCCATTCTACTCTTTTTTTGCCAGCCTCTATTTCTGCAATTTTTTCTCGCTTCTTTCTGAGTTCTATCTCATAAAGTTGGCTTCTTAGCATTTGCAAAGCCTTTTCTCTGTTTTGAAGTTGTGAACGGGTTTGCTGACATTCTATTATTATATTCTCAGGTTTATAGTGGAGACGAACAGCAGTCTCAACTTTATTAACATTCTGACCTCCCGGTCCGCCCGAGCGAAAAGTATCCCATTCAATATCCGAAGGGTTAATGTTAATTTCTATATTTTCATCCACAATAGGATAAACATACACTGAGGCAAAAGAAGTATGCCTTTTGTTCGCTGCATCAAAGGGAGATAAACGCACCAAACGATGAACACCATTCTCTCCCTTTAAATAACCATAACAATAGTTACCCGTTATTTCCAAAGTTACATTTTTTAGTCCAGCAACATCACCCTCTTGGCAAGATACTTGTTCAACCTTATAACCATTCCTTTCTGCCCAACGAATATACATACGCATAAGCATAGAAACCCAATCACAACTTTCCGTACCTCCTGCTCCCGAGTTTATAGTCAGCATACAAGAAAGTTTGTCCTCTTCATTGCCAAGCATTTTTTTAAATTCTAAGTCTTCTATTTTTTTACCAGTTATGGCAATTTGCTCATTTAACTCCTCTTCAGAAACTTCTTTAAGGTCAAAAAATTCTTTTAAGACTTTCAAATCCTCAAAACTATTCTTTACATCATTATAATCAGATACAACCTCTTTTATTGCAGACAGTTCCTTTAAAAAACTTTCTGCTTTTTTGCTATCCGACCAAAAATCTGATTGTTGTGTAATAAGTTGTTTTTCTGTTATTTGTTTTTCTTTGGAGGCAATGTCAAAGACACCTCCATAGATTTTGCTCCCTAAGGTCAAAATCTTTGATAGTTTCGTCTATAGTCATATTTTATTTTATTTATTAGTTATTATTTTTTCTATTATCTTAGGAAAATACTCTTTTTCCAGTAGGTGAATTTTTTCAAACAAGGTATCTGCATTGTCTTGCGGAGTTATAGTACATTTTGCTTGGAAAATAATATCTCCTTTATCATACTCTTGGTTGACGTAATGAATAGTAATACCGCTTTCTTTTTCTTTATTTTCTATTACCGCTTGATGAACATTATGCCCATACATTCCTTTGCCCCCATATTTTGGCAATAGTGCGGGATGAATATTGATTATTTTTTTAGGAAAGCAAGTAAGTAAGTTATTGGGTATAAGCCATAAAAAACCTGCAAGTATGATGTAGTCAATATTCTTCTCTTTAAGTAAATTGAGGACATTGTCTGATTGATAAAAATCTTCTTTATTAAAATAATAACAAGGTAAAGCAAGTTTTTTTGCCCGTTCAATAACGTAAATATTTTTACGATTGACCACTACGCAAGAGACATTTATATCTTTGCTGTCTTTGAAATATTCTGTTATTTGCTCTACATTAGTTCCGTTGCCCGAGGCAAATAAAGCGATGTTTGTCATAATATTATTGCATTTTATCCCAAAAGGCCATTGCCTCATTTTCTTTTTGTCTCATAAGTTGTTGCTCTTCTTGACTATGGTCTTCAAAGCCCAATAGATGCAACACCCCGTGTATTATAACTCTAAGTAATTCTTGCAGAAAAGTAACATTAAAGTCCTTTGCATTTTCTTTTACTCTATCTATGGAAATAAAAATATCTCCGCTTACTCTCCTTTTTTCCACATAATCAAAAGTAATGATATCTGTATAAAAATCGTGAGAAAGATATTGTTTGTTTACCTCCAAAATTCTCTCATCAGAACAAAACACATAAGAAACATCTCCCAATTTATAGCCATGATTCTCTACTACCTGTTTTATCCAACGTTTTATTTTCAATTTATCTTTTAAACGAAAGGAACACTCCTCACTAAAACTCACTGCCATAAAACTCTGTTTTATTTACTTTATTAAAAATAAAAAACGCAAATGTAATAAAATATATTGCTGTAATATTTTATAAAAATAATGCTTGCTAAAATTATAACTCCAATATTTTTTTTTACTCTTTTAATGATTGAAAATATTCATCTATAAGTTTTTGTGCTATGGTATAGGCAGAGACTTTATTGTCCAAAATATTGTCTTTTGCTATATCTAACTCTTGTTTTGCTACATCGCTATTATAGAATTTTTCCAAAAGAGTTTGTTGTATTGTCTCGGAAAGTATTCTAAGATTCTGCTCATTGCGGTTTTTATAGAAAAAACCATTCTTTTTGGTCATTTCAACATAATTGAGAATAGTTTGCCAAATAGTATCTATTCCCATTTTGGAATAAGCCGAGCAAGTGAATACCTTAGGTTGCCAACCACTTTCTTGTAGAGGAAATAAGTGCAGAGCATTTCTATAGTGAGAGGCAGCTATTTCTGAGCTTTCTTTTGCGTTACCCTCTGCTTTATTTATTGCTATTGCGTCAGCCATTTCCATTATACCTCGCTTTATACCCTGCAACTCATCGCCAGCATTAGCCAATTGTAAAAGTAAAAAGAAATCAACCATAGAATGAGCCAAAACTTCGCTCTGTCCTACACCAACAGTTTCTACAATAACAACATCAAAACCTGCCGCTTCACATAGAATAATAATCTCTCTTGTTTTTCTTGCCACACCTCCTAAACTACCTGCCGAAGGGGAAGGACGAATAAAAGCATTTTCATCACAAGATAACAATTCCATACGTGTTTTATCTCCCAAAATACTTCCTCCACTTCTTTCGCTACTTGGGTCTATGGCAAGAACGGCAACCTTATGACCTTGGGCAGTAAGCATTTTGCCCAAAACTTCAATAACTGAGCTTTTGCCCACTCCCGGTACTCCCGTAATACCTAATCTTATACTATTGCCAGCGTGAGGCAAACAACGTTCAATAACTTGCTGAGCCATATCTTGATGTTTTGGCAAACTGCTCTCTACCAAAGTTATAGCCCTTGCAAGCAAAGTTCTATTACCCTGTAAAATTCCCTCAACATAATCTTCAACAGAAAGTTGTTTTGCTTTCTTTACTATATTGAGAAAGTTCTCATTAACATCCCTTTTGTTCTCAGTACCTTGTGTAACTTTAAGTGCTGAGTTAGGGTTGTTCTTATCTATTATTTGGTCATACATAAGGCAATCAAAGGTTTTGAACGCTTTTTATTTTCTATCAAACAAGGTGGCATTGGCTTGTGCTGTAGGCATAATTACCAAATCGTTTATATTCACATGTTCGGGTAAAGTTACACAATAGGTTATAGTTTCCGCAACATCCTCTCCTGTCAAAGGAGTAAAGCCCTTATAAGTAGCATCGCTTTTCTCTTTATCTCCCTTAAATCTAACCATAGAAAACTCTGTTTCAACTGCACCCGGACAAATATTTGTTACCTTTATATTGTAAGGCAAACAATCTATACGCATTCCTTTGCTTATAGCATCCACAGCATGCTTTACTGCACAATAAACACTACCTCCGGCATATACCTCTTTGCCCGCTATAGAACAAATATTTATAATATGTCCTTTTTTTCTCTCACACATCCAAGGCAAAACTACACGAGAAACATACAGTAAGCCCTTTACGTCTGTATCTATCATTTGTTCCCAATCGCTTAGCAAAGCGGATTGTATAGCGTCTTTACCTGCTGCCAAGCCCGCATTATTTACCAATATATCTATATTTTTCCACTCAGCAGGGAGAGAATTTAGATTTTCTTCTACCTTCTTATTGTTTCTTACATCAAAATTTAGAGTTATTACATCTATAGAATATTGTTCTTTTAACTCTTGAGCCAAAGCAAGCAAACGCTCATTTCTTCTGCCTGTGATAATAAGGTTTATATCTTTTTGAGCAAACTTTTTAGCAGTAGCCATACCTATACCCGAAGTCGCTCCCGTAATAAGTGCTATTCTTTTCATTTTTCTTTTAAATTTATAAGTTTAATAATTTTTTTTCTAATAAATCGAATATTTGTTGAATTGACTCCACAGCAACGTTTTTGGCTAGAATTTTATTTTCTTTGTCCAAAATAAAAAGCACAGGGGTCTTTTCTATATCAAAATATTCTCTCCAATCATAGTTGGCAAACAAACCATTGGTATTAACCCAATTGACTTCATACTTTTGGCAAAACTCTTTCATTTTAGTCAAATCTCCTTCGGTATGTATGCCCAAAATACCTATATCATATTTTTCCTTATTATTTTTATAAAATTCTGCAAGTTGAGGTATTTCCTTTGTGCAATGACCACAATCTATAGACCAAAACAACAAAATTCTATACCTATTATTTAATTCTCCCAAACTATGCCATTGGGAGTTTTCCTCCTCTTCTGGACATGCTAAGTTTGGAATAGTTTTGCCTATAAGTATTCTTTCCCATTTCTCTGCTCTGTCTATATTCATCTCAACGTCTGAAGGTTGCATCCAAGTTACTTTGCCTGTTTTAAAATATTTATACACCATGCTTACATATACCTTATCGTGTCCCATAACATTGTCTGTCAAATACCGTTTTGTTACATCATTGATAAAGTATTTGTACATTTCTCCACCCTCGTTCGTTTTTGCTATGAGACTATCGGCGTAATAAATCAAAGAATCAGCTTTTTCATATTTCATCAAATTTTCCCAAAAATTTGTATATGGTTGTACAAATATCTCTTTTGGAGTTCTTATTAGGGCATCGCAACTCAAATCAATGTTGTCAAAATAATGTTTCTTATAATAACTATAGGCTTTTAATCTCATTGCAATGGAGTCTATTTTTCCACCTGTTGTATATATGGTTTCTGTTTCTGGTACTCTTACGGGACGGGAGCAAGTCAAAATTTTTGAAAGTAAATGAGTAGGGTATTTTTGAATAAAATCTTCTTTTAAACTATCATTCTTTTGAGCGAGCAGTTTATAGTCTTTATTGTATTCCTCTTTGTTATTAGTTTTTTTAGATAAGGCTTTAAATTCTTTACCCAAAGCATTACTTTTTTTTATATAATCAAAATAGATTTGTTCAAACTCTGAACCTTTGATTTGCATATTTTCAGTCCAATCTTCATCTTTAGTAGAAAAGGACATCTTTTTTTCTTTACCAACAATAAATTCTATATATTTTCCTCTGTTATCAGAAAAGAAATACATGCCCTCAGGCATTTGTTTATCTTTCTTTTTGAAACGAAATGAGCCTTTTTTACTTATACAAGTATCAAAAGCGTATGTACCACCCAAGTAAAAATAACCCATATACATGGTATCGGTTGAGATGTTTTTTATTTCCAAACTGATATCATATTGAGCCTTTGAATTAGAGACTACAAAAAACAACGCAAACAATATTATGAGTTTCCTTTTCATTTTGTTATAAGTTCATTTATAGCGTTTTTCCTTATCTACTTTTGTCCTCATAGTAGTAGTTATTGACAACTTCCAAATACTTCTGCAAAGATACATAATCTTTTGGATAAACAAAAAAAGCGTAGTTGTTAATAAATACATTGTCATACATTCCTTCTATCCAAATGTAACATGTTTTATCATCAAAATCTTTTATATCTTTGTAGCACAAAGAGGCTATTTTTTTTGTTTCGTTAGCTCTTATATTTGCAACATCTTCTATATACTTATAATGCAAATTATCTTTATCATCCAATACTTTTAGAGTGTATTCTATTTGTACCTCGTTGTTCTTGTCAGAGCAAGCATAGACAAAAACACTATCCTTTGAGGAATATTTATCTATAACAAATATTACCGGTTGATAACTCAACATAGCAGTGTAATATGTCGGTTTTGCCTCTCCAGAATAGTCTATACACCCCCAACCAACACAAGGATATAACTCATTATATTGCCAAAACAATGTTCCCATACAATAAGGCTTTGCTCTTCTATGAGTTTCTATTGCAAGTTTCATAGCCTCTTGGCTTAGGAGTTGTGTATAGTTTATATAATCTTCGTCATTTTTTACAATATCACCATACCATTGTTTTAACCTGCTATCTATTAGTTGAAAACCTCGGTCATGTTTTTGATGAATAGCAAACTTTTCATTTTCTTTATTATATGGCTTAGAACAATATTGCGTAGCGGTAGAGGAATTCATTGCACTTTGAAAACCATATTCAGACATAAATCGCGGTATTTTTCTTGTATAGGTTTCAAAAATAGAGTCCCCCCACCATACTCCCCAATAGTGACAATCGCCTATTTGACGACTTTCTCTGTGTCCCCAACCATATTCTACTGGAGAGGAGTGTATGTAATCTATATTTTTTGAATATTTTTCAACAACATCGGGCAGTAACTTTTTGAATAACAAATCATATTCTTTTACAGCAAGTAAAGTGTCTTTTACGTTTTGTTTCCACCCCCAATTATGCCAACCTTCCCAAATTTCATTATTACCACAAAACAAAGCCAAAGAGGGATGAGCTACTATTCTTTGAACATTTTGAGTTGCCTCTTGTTTTACGTTTTCTAAAAAAGCAGAATCTACGGGGTATAATTCACAAGCAAATGGAAAATCTTGCCAAACCATAATTCCGTATTCATCACAAAGGTTATAAAATTCCTCATCACCATAGTTGGCCCCTCCCCATATTCTAAGCATATTCATATTTGCTTGATTGGCAAGAACAATATCTGTTTTTGGAGTAATAGGACCTGTTATGTAGTTGGCTCCTTTGCAAAAAACAGGTCTGCCGTTTATTTTGAAATAAAAACTTTCTCCTTCAACAAAATCATTTTTACCCTCCAGCTTTTCCAAATTTGGAATATTGTCTTTTTCTCTTACAAGTTCTATTGTCCTAATGCCAAAACGAATATTTGTACAAGAATCACCATCTATAAAAATTTTCCCATTATACAAATACTGCTCTCCTTCTCCGTTTGGCCACCAAAGTTTTGGCTTTTTTATGGAAATATAAAAAGTATAAACACCCTCTTGATTAGGAAGCAAAGTAAAATCATATTTCAAACTATCAAACTCAAAGGCAAGTGAATGTGTTTGCTCTAAAGGATATCTGAATTTTAGCCTCATTTCCATAGTTGCCAAAGATTTATCCACACTCAAAGATACGGTTTGCAAAGATTTGTAGTCCAAAATAGGTTTATTGTCCTCAAAACTTAAGTATATAGCTCCTATGCTTGGAGCAAGTGTTTTAGGGTGCCAGTCCCACCCATAGAGATATTGAGGAGAACGTTGTTTCATTCTCACACTATCTTTCGGAGAAAATACTAATCTAAGTTTATTTTTTCCTTTTCTTAAGTAAGTTTTTATATTATCGTTATATATCATAAAAGAATTATGATATTCTCTCACCTTCTTATTATTAATATATAGAATAGCATTACCATCAATATTCTCCACATTTAGAAAGGCAAAATGTTTTTTTATTTGTTCTTTATCTACCTTAAATTCACAAGTATAAGTCCAAGTCATAGTATCAATGGAGAGTATTTGCTTTTCGTTATCCCTCACAAACATACTATCCAAATAGCCATTGGCTTCCAAAATTTTATAAGTGTTTGTTTCAAAGCCTAAGTCAAAGTCTTTTGCTATTATATCTCTACCATTAGTTAGAGTCGCGTTATAAAAAAACAAATAACGTGCATCACTCCTGTAAGCCTCTTTTTGAGAAAAAGGTAACCTTAAAAACTTACCCAAATCTTGTAAAACTCTATCACCAAGCCTAAATTCTTGCCCCATCAGACTTAGAGCAAAAAAGCAAAAAAGCAACAAAAAAACTTGACCTCTCTTGTTCATAAACGTTTTATAATTATTTTTTATATTATTCCTTGTATATACAACTGCAAAGGTATGAAAAAAGTTTATATTTTTTAATAGATTTATTTCATTTCCAACCAATTTTTGCCAATACCATAATCTGCTACAACAGGCACCTCCTCCAAAGGTAAAGCCTCTTGCATAACCTTAGGTACGAGGACTTTCATTACTTCAAGTTCATTTTCAGGTACATCAAAAATAAGTTCGTCATGTATTTGCACCAAAAGTTTGCTCTGTAAATTTCTTTCTTGTAATTCCTTATGTATATTAACCATTGCTATTTTTATCATATCGGCACTTGTTCCTTGTATTGTCATATTTACAGCGTTACGATTATCAAAGTTTCTTAGGTTAAGATTTGCCGAGTTAATGTTTTTTAGATAGCGACGGCGACCTAAAATTGTTTGTGCATAGCCGTTTTCTTTAGCAAAAGCAATTTTATCCCTTATAAACTCCTCCACCTTTGGATAGGCAGAGAAATACTCGTTTATCAAATTTTGTGCTTCCGTCCTGCTAATAAGAAGATTTTCAGAAAGTCCAAAAGCAGAAATACCATAAACTATACCAAAATTAACACTCTTTGCCGAAGAACGCATTTGTTTGCTTACTTCCTCCTCCTTAACGTGATAAATCTTTGCTGCTGTTGCTGTATGTATATCTTTACCCTCTCTAAAATCTTTGCAAAGATGATAATCTTTTGATAAAGCGGCTATTATTCTCAATTCTATTTGAGAGTAATCGGCAGAAAGCAAATAATGTCCTTCATAATTAGGTACAAAAGCTCGTCTTATTTCTTTGCCTTGCTCAGAGCGTATGGGAATGTTTTGCAAATTAGGATTGGCAGAGGAAAGTCTTCCTGTCGCTGTAACTGCTTGATTAAATGTTGTGTGTATTCTACCCGTACCTTTGTTTATTAGCAAAGGTAGTGCGTCAACGTATGTGTTTTTGAGTTTAGAAACCTTTCTCCATTCCAATATAAGCGGAACTATTGGGTGGTAAGCCGAGAGTTTTTCCAAAACATCTTCTGAAGTGGAGTAGTGTTTAGTTTTTGTCTTTTTTGTTTTTCTACCCTCGGTTATTTTTAATTCTTCAAACAAAACAGAGCCGAGTTGTATGGGAGAGGCTATATTAAACTCTCTTTTTGAATACTCAAAGATTTTTTTCTCCAACACTTGTTTCTCTTCTTGTAAAAGTAAGGAGTAATTTCTTAATACTTGGGTATCTATACGGATCCCTTCTTTTTCCATTGCTAAAAGCACTTTACTTAAGGGCATCTCCACTTTATAAAAAAGTTGCTCTAAATTATCTTTTTTCAATCTTTCCTCAAAAATAGGCATAAGTTGAAAAACAATATCAGCCCTTTCGCACAAAAAATCCTTTTCATTTACATTCTCTCCTTTTTTCCTTTCTATTGTTTCATAATTAAGATATATCAAAGATAAATCCTCCAACTTACTCCTTTCCTCTGAGGCTATCAAATAGTGAGCAAGCATTATATCAAAAACATTTCCGTTTATTTCAATGTGTTCGTTGCTTAAAGCATGACTTTGCAATTTGATATCATAACAAATTTTTCTAATCTCCTCGTCTTGTAAAAGATTTATTATTTCTTTGTCTATTTCTTTATTTGTGTGCCAAGTATAGTAATATGCTTTGTTTTTTTGCGTGCAGAAAGATATACTTATAACCTTATTGTCAAAACCTTTTTCGTTTGTGTGTAAGGCAAAGGCAAATTCTTTCGTTTCTTTGATTTCTTGCAAAACATCGGAAAAGTTATCATTTACAAGAATATAATTGTGAGCTTTTGTTCCTATGTTATCAAAGGCAGAAAAATTATCAAAAATACTTGTTTGTTGGTCGTTCTGAATAGGTTTTGTTGTAAACAAAGTATCGTTTTCTTGTTGATGGTTATAAATCTTGAAAAAACGTTTTGCAAATTGTTTAAATTCCAAGTTGTCAAATATTTGTTTGCACTTAACGAAATCTGGAGTCTTCATTTTGAACTCTTCTTCCTTAAAGCCTATAGGAACATCGGTATAAATAGTAGCAAGTTTTTTACTCAAAAGAGCTTGCTCTTTGTTCTCTTCTATGGCTTTGCGGACACTGTTAATAGTTATTTTGTCCGTATTGGCAATTATCTCCTCTATTGAGGAAAATTGTTGCAAAAGGGCTTTTGCTTTTTTTTCTCCTATACCTTTAACTCCGGGAATATTATCCACACTATCACCCCATAACCCCAATATATCTATTACTTGTTTTGTGTTTTGTATTTCAAATTTTTCCAAAACCTCTTTCTTTCCTAATATTTGCTCAGGTTGATTTCTGTATGGAAGTTTTAGTATAAAAATATTATCTTCCACCAGTTGAGCATAGTCTTTATCGGGGGTAACCATAAATACCTTATAACCTACGTTCTTAGCCTTTTTTGCCAAAGTGCCTATTATATCATCTGCCTCATACCCCTCTATGCCTATGGTTTTGATATTCATAGCCTCCAACAAAGATTTTATATAAGGCAGATTGCTTAATATTTCTTCTGGTGGAGCCTGACGATTGGCTTTATAATCAGCATATTCCTCCCTTCTAAAAGTATCAGAAGAAACATCAAAACACACGGCTAAAGCGTAAGGTGAGTGCTTTTGTATAATATCCAAAAGAGCATTGAAAAAACCATATGAAGCGGAGGTATTTACTCCTTTAGAGTTAATTACCGGCGTCTTAAAAGAATAAAAAGCACGAAATATCAGTGCCATTGCATCTATCAAATATAAATTCTTTTCTTGCATAATTGAAAAAGTGCTATCTGTTTAAAAAATACTGTTTTATATTATCATTATTAAAAATCAACAAAGCGAAAAATAAAGAATAGAAAATTTGCCCTGCCATCATTCTTAAGCAACTCTCTACGAACATATAACAAACAAGCACAAGAGCAAAACAGACAAAATAATCATTTTGCCACAATTTTAATTTAACAACAGGGTAAAGAGTAAATAAAATAAAACATAGTAACCCTATTATACCAAAGTTAAGTATTATATAAACAAGTTGGTTATGAGGGTCTACTTTCTTGTCTTTCAAAGCAGGGTAGTCCAATAGAATTTGTTTTTTTAAAGCCTCTTTTTCTGCTCCTGTTCCTGTGCCTATGATAGGACTTTGGGCTATAACTTTAAAGGCAGTTTGTGTCATAACCATTCTTTGTATCAAAGATTTGTCGTTTACTTCTCCCTCATTTTTAAATCTTTCAAATTCAAAAAAAGTTTGATACAAACGCGGACGCAGAGAATATTTTTCTGTATAGACAACATTTGCTATTCCATTTCTAATATTGTCAATATCTTTTGTGGAAAGTTGTTTTACGCCCTCAGCATCTTTGTGTAGTCCTTTGGAATTTAAATATCTATAAATTACATCTGAACAAAGATAAATAGAATCTTTTGTTGGAGTGTAAAGAGAAATGCCTGTTTGTTTTTTCCATTGTTTTTCTACTTCCTCTGCACAAACATAGTTATTGACCAAATAACCGTTTTCTATAAATCCATCATTAGTATTTTTGTAAGAATTTTCCTCCTTCGTCTTTATTTCTTGGTTATCAGTAAACTTTTCTTTGAGAGTAAAATAATTGTTGTATTCTTTGCCAATCCAACCGATAGATAAAATAAGAAATAATACTAAACTCACAAACAGACAGGTATTTATCTTATTTCTATGGTTGAAAAACAAGTATATAATAGAAACAAAAACAAAAATCACACAAGCCACCAAACCGCTAAGCATTTGAGCGACCAACAAAAAAGCCAACTGCCATATTATTATGGGAATAATTATTTTCTTGTACTTGCCTATTTTGTAGGTATATATCATAAGTAAGCAAGTAGCAAAAGCAATATTGATAGCAAAAGCAATGTGTCTTGTACCTATTACTATGTGTCTTATATCTGTATAGTTATCCGTAACATAATTAAAACTTCCTACCGCTACTCCCAACCAACAGAAAAACAAATAAATCACCACTACAAAGGTCAAAACGTTTTTCTTTAATGGAGAATAAAGTGCTATAAATAATGGTATAATCAAAAAATTATAGTCATGTAATAAATTTTCCTTTGCTCCGCTTATATTATTGCTCCATAGACAACCGACAATATCAAGCAAATACAAAACAGATAAGCACAGTAGGGGAAGTATCTTTTGTTTAAAATTGCTAACTCTTTTTTTCCAAAAAATAAAATATAGAACCAAATCTATTATAATAAGCACTCTCGCTACACTTGCTACAAAGGGAGAGCAAAGCATACCAAAAAATATAAGCGTCAGACAAAACGCAAACCACCAATTGCTAAACGTCCACCCTTGAAAAAAAGTCTTAAAATCTTTGAAACAATTCACATCTTTTATTTTTTAGCCAAATTCTAACAAAGCCAAAACGTTAAAAAGCTTCTTTTTATTGTCAAAATCTTGTTATAGGGATGGTGCGTGGGAATAAGACAGAGTTGTTACTTTGTGTAATACGTTTGAGTATCTATGCTAACTCATGATAACCTATAAAAAAACACTGGCTATGCCCTTATAGAACTGGCTGTGCCTGTAGCTACCGGCTGTTTTAAAGACGCTAAGCGTATGTGTTTTTGTAACGGCCTTGCTCTATAAAAAGCACCCCGTGGGTGCAAAATCGGTTTACTGATTATCAATGAGTTACAAATAAAAAGTGTGCACGCGTTTGGTCAGGTCAAAAAATCTTCGTAACTTTGTAAGAGAAAAAGATACCTACCACAAAATTTCCATTTTTTACCCTTGTAACTATCTGATAATCAATAATAACAAATCTTCGTTTCGAGAAATCGAAACGAAGATTCGTCGAAATAAAACGAAGATTCATTTTTGCAAAATCCCAATTTTGAAAAATTTTTCTTCAAAAAAAACTTCGAAAACGCTGAAAATGAGGAAAAATGCCCATTTTTTGCCCTTCGAAAAAGGTTAAGTCGTTGATAATCAATAGTAGCACCCTTATTTTTTACTTTTAAATGGGTATTTATGCGATTTCCCGAAAAATTTTTCAGGCACAGCCTGTTTTATAGGGCAAAGCCACTACATGTTCTTTTAATGGCTTTGCCCTATAAAACAGGCTATGCCTGTGCTAATCTATATTTTCTTTTTTTTGTAATTTTGCAAAAAAATACTTTGGAGGTATGAAACTTTATACTCAATCGGTGGTAAAGAAATATAGAAAAAGAACTGTGGTCAATGATGTTTCTATAGAGGTTAATCAGGGAGAGATTGTTGGGCTTTTGGGACCTAATGGGGCAGGTAAGACTACAACCTTTTACATGATAGTAGGGATGATACAGCCTTTTTCTGGTAAGGTGTTTTTGGACAATACAGATTTAACAGATATGCCTATGTATAAGCGAGCCCAAAATGGTATAGGTTATTTGCCACAGGAGGCTTCGGTTTTTAGGAATTTGAGTGTAGAGGATAATATAATGTCTATTTTGGAATTTCAACCCTATAGTCCAAAAGAGAGGGTTGATAAAATGGAAAAGTTGCTTAACGAGTTTTCTCTGCAAAAGATAAGAAAAAACAAAGGAAACCAACTCTCTGGTGGTGAAAGACGAAGGACAGAAATAGCAAGAGCTTTGGCTTCTGACCCCAAGTTTATTCTTTTGGATGAGCCTTTTGCTGGTGTAGACCCCATAGCAGTACAAGATATACAATCAATAGTTGCTACTTTGAAAAACAAAAACATAGGTGTGCTTATCACAGACCACAATGTACACGAGACCTTGAGTATTACTGATAGAGCGTATTTGTTGATAGAGGGGGTGGTTTTTAAATCTGGTTCTCCAAGAGAGTTGGCAGATGATGCCGAGGTTAGAAAAAAATATTTGGGAGATAATTTTGAACTAAGATAAAAAATGCTTGTTATCTACATAGATAAACATACTAATAGATTAGGTTATACACTAAATTTTATTTTCAAAGATGTTTTGAAAATAAACTATATGGTAACCCTAAGCAAAGAAACTTTTATTGCTGAAAGGGGTGCAAAACTTTCTTATAGTGAGGAAGCCGTCTATGATGAATTGCATTTGACACATTCTAATCTTTTGTTTGAGACAGATATAACCAATTTTGATCTAAATTATTTTGAAAAAGATGGTGTGCCTTTTTTGTTTAGAACTTATACACAAGAGGATATTTTGGACTTTGATGTCTTTGCCGCTGTCTTTTATATGATTTCTCGCTATGAAGAATATTTGCCATTTATAGCAGATAAACATGGAAGATTTTCCTCAGAAGATTCTTTGGCTGTAGAGCATAATTTTTTGGAAAAACCTGTGGTCAATATTTGGATAAATATGCTTAAAAATAAGATATTGGAAAAATATCCAAACGAAGTTTTTATGCAAAAAGGCTTCTCTTTCCTCAATAGTATAGATGTAGATATGGCTTACTATTATAGAGGTAAGGGACTATACAGAAGTATTGGAGGTTTTTTTAGAGATTTGATTAAAAGGGACTTTATTTCGTGCAAAGAGAGAATAAAAATAAATTTCTTTGGCAAGGAAGACCCTTATAATTGTTTTGCTTTTTTGCAAAATCATATTTGTAAAAACTCTTTGAAAACTTTGATTTTTTATCTGATGGCTTCTTCAAGCGATTATGATAAGAGTATTTCTCCGTATAACACAAATTTTCAGTTGTCTATAAAAGATATGGCTGATTATGCAGATATAGGAATACATCCTTCTTATTACGTATGTGAGGAGCCTGATAGACTTATCTTTCAAATTCAGTTGTTGAAAGACATTGTACACAAGAATATAACAGACGCAAGATTTCATTATCTTAGATTTCGTTTGCCCGATTCTTACAATACCTTGATGGAAAATGAGATAACTGACGATTATTCCATGGGCTATTCTGATAGAATAGGTTTTAGGGCGGGTACATGCTCGTCTTTTCAATTCTATGATTTGGAAAAAGATTGTGAAACAAAATTAAGAGTACACCCATTTGCTTTTATGGATGTGGCTCTGAAAAACGGGCTTCATTTATCTCCTTTGCAAGCCCTTGAAAAGATAAAAAGCATAGTAGATGAGGTTTATAAAGTCAAAGGAGACTTGATAAGTGTTTGGCACAATGAATCTTTGTCTGATTATAAGGATTGGCAAGGCTGGAGAAACGTATATGAACAACAAACAGAATATATAACCCAATTAAAACACAAAGATAAATGAAAGTATTGACGGGAGTTGCTGGTTTTATAGGCAGTTCAATGCTTACAAGACTTAATCAAGCAGGAATAAAAGACATTGTTATAGTTGATGATTTTAGTAAAGCAGAAAGAAAAGCCAACTATGAGAATAAGCAATATGCTAAAGTGGTAGATAGAGAGGAGTTTTTGGAATGGTTTATTATAAATGCAAAAGAGGTGGACTTTGTTATTCACCTTGGGGCAAGAAGTGCTACAACAGAAACAGATTGGAATGTTCTTTTGAAACTGAACCTAAATTATTCCAAAACTATATGGTCTATTTGCGCTGCGAATAATATTCCTCTTATATATGCTTCTTCTGCTGCTACTTATGGTAATGGAGAGTTTGGTTATGATGATGATTTAAACAAAATTACCCAACTTCAACCGCTTAATCTTTATGGTAAAAGCAAACAAGAATTTGATATTTGGCAACTTAAACAAACAGAAAGACCTCCTTTTTGGGCAGGACTGAAGTTTTTCAATGTTTATGGCCCTAACGAATATCATAAATCAAGAATGGCTTCTGTTGTTATGCATGCTTATAATCAAATTATGGTTTCAAATGAGGCAAACTTATTCAAATCTTATAAGGAAGGGGTTAAAGACGGAGAACAATTAAGAGATTTTGTTTATGTAAAAGATGTTGTTGAGGTTATATATTTTTTAATGGTCAACAAGCCAAAAAGCGATATATACAACGTGGGTACAGGTAAGGCAAGAAGTTTTTATGATTTGGTGAAGAATATTTTTATTGCCTTAAAAAAGAAAGTTAATATAAACTTTATTCCTATGCCTGAGGATATAAGGCAAAAATATCAATACTATACTTGTGCAAATATAGATAAATTAAGAGAAGTAGGGTATAATAAAGAATTTAGTTCTCTGGAAGAAGGTGTAATGGACTATGTTCTCAATTATCTCAATGGACACAAATATTTATAAATAATAATACTATTGTAATTTTATGAACTACAAGGTAAAACTACATGATATAAAGGCTTTTGTTTTCGACTATGACGGAGTTTTGTCAGATGGTATGATATATACTGCGGGAAATGATTTTATAATGAGAAATGGCAATGTTAAGGATGGTTATGCAATACAGTATGCTTTAAAGTTGGGTTTTAAGGTTGCTGTCATTTCTGGTGGAAGTGGTGAGAGCATAAGGCAAAGATTGAAAATGTTGGGAATAAGTGATGTTTTTTTATCTGCTAAAGAAAAATTGTCTATTTTCAAAAATTATTTGGAATGTAACCATTTGGAAAAGAAAAACGTACTTTATATGGGAGACGATATTCCTGATTATGATATTATGCTTAATGCAGGAGTAGCAACTTGTCCGGCAGATGCAGTGGAGGAGATAAAGCAAGTTGCAGATTACATCTCAAACAAGAATGGAGGAGAAGGCTGTGTGAGAGATGTTATAGAACAGGTCTTACGTCTGCAAGACTTATGGTTTAACGAAAAAGCAAAAGAGTGGTAAAAAAGATAAATTATAGAAAAGTAGTAATTGTAATAACTTTGTGCTTGTTTTTTTCTTCTCTATCGGCACAAACGAGAAAAGTAACTAATATTAAGGCAACCTATTATCACGATAAGTTTGAAAATAGATATACTTCAAGTGGAGAAAAATTTTCCCAAAAACTCTATACCGCCGCACACAAAACTCTCCCTTTTCACACCATAGTAAAGGTTACCAACCCCAAAACTTCACGTTCGGTACTTGTAAAAATCAACGATAGATGTGCAAGAGCCGGTGTCTTGGATTTATCCAAAACAGCAGCAAAGAGAGTCGACTTGTTGCTTGCCGGAGTTGGTAACGTAAAAATGGAAATTATGCCAGAAGATTATCGTTTGATATGGGAACAACAAGGAGATATGTTTGCAATGTTTGACTCTGTTAGTATGTCTGTGGAACAACAAATAAGTTATATTGACTCATTGTATAGTAGTTTGGATGATAAAGATATTGTTGATTCTATTTTCAATATAAAAATAGCAACGCTTAGTAGTATGAAAGAAGTAGAAGCAATGCTTAGTACCATACCCGACAAGTACAAAAAACAAAGTAAGTATAAGGAAGTGTATAATGAAAACTTTTATGATATCTTAATAGGTCCTTTTGCTACAAGAGAGATTGCCGCTATGAATTTGACCGAATTAAGAAGACGTTACGACTCTGCTCATATAATAAAAGATAAAAAATAATAATCTTTTAAAATGTTGATAAACAAATATTAAACAAAAAAATATGATTGTATAAATACAAAAAAATCAAAAAAACTGATAAATAAATTCTCTTTGTGAGAAAAAAAATATAATTTTGCAATTACTTATATTGTAATAGAATGATAGAAGAGACTCTACTATTTTAATTTTTTATGAATAAAAATAAGAATGTATATATAATAATATCCTTTTTTGTTGTCTGTTGTGTGGTGGGGCTTGGAAGGGTTTTTGCTCAGCAAGAACCTCAGTTTACTCAATATATGTTTAATAGGCTTTCGTATAATCCTGCATACGCTGGTAGTAATGGTGCTATGTGTGCTACTGTTTTCTATCGTAATCAATGGATGGGTTTATCGCTTTCTGACCCTAATGGACAAAGCACGGGTGCTTCTTCGGGAGAGACTATGAATATCTCTTTTGATATGCCCGTTAGGTTTTTACATGGAGGTATAGGTGCCACAATTATTTCGGACAAAATAGGCTTTTGGAACAATATTCACGCCAAAATAGACTATGCTTTTAGAATACAGTTACCTACGGGTAATCTTGCCATAGGAGTAGAGGCTCAATTGTTTAATGCAAGTTTGGACGCTACCAAGCTTATAGGTGCCGATCAATTCAATGAAAATGATGAGATAGGTCAGACAAGCGACCCTTTGATTTTGCAGTCAGAGACGGACGATATGCTTTTTGATTTGGGTGCGGGTATTTATTATCAAATTCCGGGTAAATTGTATCTTGGCTTTGCAGCAAGCAAACTAATGCAAACACAAAGCGACAAATTACATTGGAATAACAGAAGATTTTATTACGTACTTGCAGGTTATGAATGGGCTTTGCCAAACTATCCTTCTATAAGAATTTTGCCTTCCGCATTAATGAAAACCGATTTCTCGTCAGCAAGTGCTTATCAAATAGATGCAACTTTGTTAGCAGAATATGAGCATAGATTTTGGGGAGGTTTGTCTTATAGAGTGCAAGATGCAATAATGATACTTGCAGGCTTTTCATTCAAAGATTTTAAGGTGGGTATGTCATACGATATTCCTACTTCTAGGATATCTACTCAGGCTTCAGGTTCGTTTGAGGTCTTTGCAAGATATTGTTTCAAGATAGAAAATCCGCCTGCACCACCTACTATATATAGAAATACCATAAAAATGTAATATGAGAAAAAAGACAAAATTTTGTTTTTATTGAAAAATAATTTAGGAAAATGAAACAAAAACAAAGTTTTGACGTAAAAACACAAATAAAGAACCTAAAAATAGAGATATAAAATGAAAAAGTTAGTTTTGTTATTAGCGACCGCTCTTGTGATGTTTAGTTGTGGTAGTTCAGATAAAGGAGAGCTTATAGGTGTGCAAGATAGACCAACAGTTTTGGATATGCAACCCTATGGTATGGTGGATATTCCGCAAGGAAGTTTTACTATGGGTTCTGCTGACGAGGATATATATCACTCCTATAAGTTTGAGCCTAAAACGGTGCAAGTTCAATCCTTCTGGATGGACGAAACAGAGATAACAAACAACGAGTATAGACAGTTTGTGCATTGGGTAAGAGATTCCATTGCTTATAGATTGTTAGGAGAGGTTTCGCCAGAGACTTACTTGATAGAGGCTGACCAATGGGGACAAGATTTAGAGACTCCTATGATAAATTGGAAGGCAAAAATTGATTGGAATAGCAAAAATGAGGACGAAAGAGAGGCTCTTGATGCTCTATATATAAGACAAGACGAACGTTTTTATGGCAAGTCTCAATT
The DNA here is from genome assembly GCA_964626385.1 of uncultured Bacteroidaceae bacterium. GTDB lineage: Bacteria > Bacteroidota > Bacteroidia > Bacteroidales > P3 > Scybalousia_A. Next base: position 4,206 of record CAZVEO010000018.1, on the reverse strand, counting down.
AGATGCCGCAAAGATGATATATCAATATTCTTGGATAGATTATCATGCTGCAGCACAAAAAGATTTTTCTGCTGAGCAGGCAAGCAGAGAGTTTAGAGGTTCTCAATTCAACAATAGACCAGAGTCTTTGGCTGGAGGAAGAAAACGTTTGACTACTACGGAGCGAGTAAATATATATCCAGATACTCTTTGTTGGATACATGATTTTGCTTATTCTTATAATGACGCTGCAACACGTTCTTATTTTGACCACCCACGTTATGACCATTACCCAGTTGTAGGAGTAAGTTATGTGCAAGCAAAAGCATTCTCTGTATGGAGAACATTGCAAATGAATAATTATTTGGAAAACTCTGATTATGCTCGTTATGAAGATTTTCGTTTGCCTACTGAGGCTGAGTGGGAATATGCCGCAAGAGGAGGAGTTGATGGTTCACCTTATCCTTGGGGAGGTCCGTACGTAAATAATGGAAGAGGTTGCTTTCTTGCTAACTATAAACCATTGAGAGGTGCTTATGACGGAGATGGAGGTGCAACAACGGTTGTAGTTGCTCACTATGCACCTAATGATTTTGGCTTGTATGATATGGCAGGCAATGTAGCAGAATGGTGCGAAGATGCTTTTGATGAGTCTACTTATAATTTTGCTCACGACCTTAACCAATACAATGTTTATCGTGCAGCAGATGACGAAGACCAAATAATGAAAAGAAAAGTTGTACGTGGAGGTTCTTGGAAAGATACAAAACACTTTATACAGACGGCAACTCGTAGTTATGAGTATCAAGATTCTGGTAAGAGTTATATAGGCTTCCGCTGTGTTCAATCTTACTTGGGACGTGTACGCGGAGATAATCCAAAAACTTCTTCTAATGTATATCGTTTGTAATCGTAAATATCTTTAATACACAAAGAAAGAGGGTAAGTCTATTTGATTTACCCTCTTCTTTATTATTAAAATATAATAGTTTATAATTGTAATAGTCTTTGATAATAATGATTAGGACTATATTTATCCCAAAATTCTTTTTGACAGTTTTCTCTCATTATTATATATTCTTCTTTTTCATTGAATAAGTAATCTATCTTTTGTTTTATATACTCCTCATTTTTATCTTGCAAAACGAACCCTGTTTTATTATCTTGGACTACCTCTGCCATTACTGATAAGTTATTGACGATTATAGGTGTTTTGTAATACAAACTTTCTATTAGCACCATAGGGAAGCCCTCATACCAACGACTTAAAAACATTATAACCCTACATTTATTATAAAAATCTTGCATACCTTTCTTATCTAAAAAACCCTCAAATATCAGATTATCAGCTTTTTTTCCCCCCCCCATTATTGTTTTATTATTACCGGCAACAATAAACTTGTATTGAGGCATTGCATTTGCCAAATTAACAAAATCAAAAAATCCTTTCTCTTTGGTCAATCTACCAACAAAACCTATATATTTTTTTCTTTCTTCATTATTTTCTATATAAACATCATTTATAGGCTTAAATGTATTTGGCAGATAGAATATCTTTTCTTTTGGAATTCCGTTTTGTATAAACTTATTTTTTTGGAAAAAAGATAAGACATAAAATCTATCTACATATTTGTAGTAATTTATTTTTCTAATAACAATGAATTTGAAAGCAAAAGCATAACTCTGAATTTTATTGTTCATACAATTATTTATACCACAATTCCATTCTCTCCTTTTGCCTAAACATTGTTCGCAAATTTGTTCCCTATGAAAAAAAATACCTATGGGACAAAACAATCTATAATTATGTATTATTTGCCATACTTTTACATTTTTCTTTTTTAATAAAGGGATAATTGCTGGAGAAATAATAGAATAAACGTTGTGTATTATTGCCACATCGGGTTGGTATTCTCTTATAATTCTTTTTACGTCTTTAATACTGCGAGGATTATAAATAGAGGTAAAAATACTTATAAACTTTCCTAAAAACTTATTATTTAACTCTTCATAAGAACGAGTATATAAGAATACCTGGTGTCCTTCCTCTTTCAATAACTCAATTTGAAAATTGACAACAGATTCTTCACCTCCCTTTTGACTATATTGATTATGTATAATGAGAAACTTCATAACGATTGCAAAGGTAAAAAAAATTATAATACTATATGAATAACTATTTCATTTCAAAAGAAAATTGATATTGTTTTTCATATTGTTAAGTCTATGTGGTATAGAAATTTATTTGTAATTTTGCAGAGGATTTTGGAGATAATATAAATTTTACACTAAAGTTTATGGGAATAAAGAATGCGAGGGAAGAGGAGATAAAGAATGTAGTAGCCATAGAGTTATTTGGGGCATACGACTGCACAAAGATAATAGGAAATATCGATTTTTGTGTATGCGCAAAGCCTAATTTGGAAAAAAATCAAATGACTTTGTGGGAGGAGACCATTTCATTGGTATGGGGTGAGGCAAAGCGAGGAGTTAAGGCTGATATTTACGCTTCCTTTGTGCAGTTAATTCTTACCATAGGCAAAGCAAAGACCTTTAACAAGTATGCACCACCTTTGTTTTTGATTGCTTTTGATGCTGAAAAGATTGCCTTTGTTAGTTGGGACAAAGTGCAGCACGTTTTTTCCATGAATGATTTTAATTGGAACATAACAGCGAGCGACCACGAAAGCAAATACTTCAAATTATTATACTCTCTTATTAAAGATAATTTGGAAAAAGAAAGCCTATTATTTTATTATGCCCAAGATAAGAATGAGTTAAAAGAATTTATAGAGGAAAATCTAGATAGGGATATAGAGAACCATAAGATACAGATAGACAAGAATAATTTTTATTTTGTTTATTTGAAATGGTTGGAAAGAGTAAAACCTACGATATCAATCCATTGGGAACAGGCGAGAAAGATAGGAATAATGGATGTTGATTTTTATCTTGCTGATTTGATAAGCGAAGATAATAATAGTTTGTTGGACAATTTGAGAGTTATATTAGAATCGGACAGGTATAAGATAAAGGTAGGTAGTAATGTATTGGGCGAGTTGTTTCAAGAGTGTAATTTTACAGATGAGCAAAGAGCATATAAGAGATTTTGGAATATATATGAGAGACCACCAAAGAAGGATTATTGGGACTTTATCATAAATAGGCGAGATAGGTTGGTTCCACAGGATTTTAGGGAGAGAAAAGGAGCCTTTTATACTCCACAAAAGTGGGTAGAGTTATCGCAAAAGTATCTTGCTAATGTTTTGGGCGAGAATTGGCAAGAGGAGTACTATGTTTGGGATTGTGCAGCGGGTACAGGAAATTTATTAAATGGTTTGACAGAGAAATACAGAATATATGCTTCTACTTTGGACATGGCAGACGTTAGCGTTATACAACAGAGAATAGCAGATGATACTTGTACATTGTTAAAAGATCATGTATTTCAGTTTGATTTTTTAAATGATGATTTTTCTAAACTTCCTGTTTCCTTGCAGGAGATAATAAACGATAAGGAAAAAAGAAAAAAACTTGTTATTTACATTAACCCACCGTATGCAGAAGCAGCTACGGCAAAAACAAAAACAGGTAGAGGTAAGAATAAAATAGAAGTTTCTAACACCACAAAAACCCATCAAAAATATGTAGATGTTTTACAAAGGGGTATTAGAGAACTTTTTGCACAATTCTTAATAAGAATATATGAGGAAATACCTGGTTCAGTAATTGCAAACTTCTCTAAGTTAAAAAATTTGCAATCACCGAATTTTGAATATTTTAGAGATGTATTTAGAGCTAAGTTGGAAAGTCTTTTCCTCTTACCAGCTTCATCATTTGATAATGTAAAAGGTGATTTTCCTATAGGTTTTTTTATTTGGAGAACAACAAAGACAAAAAAATTCAAGTCTATTATAGCAGATGTATACAATATTGATGGCGACTTCATTCAACGTAAAAATATTTCTTTACCTAATAATAAATTAATAAATCAATGGCTCAAATTGTATATAGATGAAAAAGGTGAAGAGATAGGTGGGATGTGCTGTGTAGGTAATGATTATCAGCATAATAGTTATGTAAATATAGATTTTATAGATAGAATTAAAGGAGTTGGAAATGCTAAAGGAATAGCAAAGTTTAAGATAACAAAGAAAAACATAGTATATGCTTGTATTTATTTTTCTGTTCGTCAATGTATAGAAGCAACATGGTTAAATGATAGAG
>CAZVEO010000017.1:0-29473 GCA_964626385.1 uncultured Bacteroidaceae bacterium | reverse complement strand
ATTCCTATTCCGTCGATGGAGGAGCAAAAGAGGATAGTTGGGATATTGGATAAATTTGATAGGTTGGTAAATGATATAAGTGAAGGTATTCCTGCCGAAATAAAAGCAAGAAGACAACAATATGAATATTATAGAGATAAACTACTAAGCTTTGAAAAATTAGGATAGTCGATAACTTACAAAATAACAAACAATAATTTGCGTTTAATAAAAAAGTGGACTATATAATTTTTAACAAAAATGGCAAATGTAGTAGATAGTATAAAACAAATTGCTAACGAAGTAATACCGACAAATGGTCGGGTTATTCTTTATGGTTCAAGGGCTAGAAATGAAGCAAGGGAAGATTCGGATTGGGATTTGTTGATATTGTTGGATAAAGATAAAATTGAGCAGTCTGATTATGATACTATTGCTTATCCTTTTACTTATTTGGGTTGGGAGTTGGAACAAACGATTGTTCCTGTACTATATACAAAGAAAGAATGGAGAGAATTATCTTTTATGCCTTTTTACAAAAATGTTGAAAAAGATAAAATAACATTGCTATGAGTCTTAATGATGAAGAAAGAAGAATAATTGTTGCCTTGGAATTAGAGAAAGCAAAAAACATACTCTCCCAAACAATTGAATTACAAAAATTAGGTTTTTGGGATATGGTGGCAAACAGATTATATTATGCTGTTTTTCATGTTGCTTGTGCTTTACTCATAAATGACAAACATACAGTATCTACACACAGAGGAGTTGTTGCTTTGTTGGGAAAATATTATATTCTAACTGGTAAATTAAGTAGAGAAAATGGACAGTTATATTCTCAATTGCAAACTATAAGAGAAAAAAGTGATTATAACTGTTCTTTCACTGCTACAAAAGAAGATATAGAACCATTGATAAATAAGACGCACAAATTGATAGATAATATTAGTTGTTTGATTGAACAAACATAATAAACTATGCAAGAGAATAAAATAGTAATAGAGAATATAGAAAGTACCGTTGTAGCAAAGTATGAGTCAATAAAGGCACAAGAAAATGAGTATCAGAGCGAGGCAGAATTAGAAAAGGCTTTTATTAAACAGTTGGAAAGTCAAGCTTATGAGTATCTTACTTTGCACACAGAACAAGAACTTATAGATAACCTACGCAAACAGATAGAAAAACTAAATAAAATAGAGTTTAATGATAAGGAGTGGCAAAGGTTTTTTAATAATGTACTTGCTAATAAAAATAATGGAATAGAGGAAAAAACCTTTATCATACAAGAAAACAATATTTATACCTTTGAGTTTGACAATAGAGAGGTAAAAAACATTACTATTTTTGATAAAAGAAACGTACACAACAACTCTTTGCAGGTTATCAACCAATATACCACGGAGAAAGGAAAAAGAGAAAATCGTTATGATGTTACTATTTTGGTCAATGGCTTACCTTTGGTACATGTAGAGTTAAAACGCAGAGGCATTCCTATAAGAGAGGCTTTTAATCAAATAAACAGATATCAAAGAGAGAGTTTTTGGAGCGGAAGCGGATTGTTTGAATATGTGCAAATCTTTGTTATCTCCAATGGCACGCAAACAAAATATTATTCCAACACCACAAGAAACTCTCATATCAAAGAAACAAATAAGAATATACCAAAAGGACAAAATCGTCAAACAAGCAATTCTTTTGAGTTTACATCGTGGTGGGCTGATGAGACCAATGAGCCTATTTTGGATTTAAGAGATTTTACTAAGACTTTTTTTGCAAAACATACTATTTTGAACGTTTTAGCCAAATACTGTATTTTTACAAGCGAAAAAATGCTTATGGTTATGCGTCCTTATCAAATATGTGCAACAGAAAAGATAATCAACCGTATTGTTTTAGCACACAACTACCATTATGAAGGAAATATTAAAGCCGGAGGATATATTTGGCACACAACAGGCTCAGGCAAAACGCTAACTTCTTTTAAGACAGCAAGAATAGCAACGAATTTGGATTTTGTGGACAAAGTTGTCTTTGTTGTAGATAGGAAAGATTTGGACTATCAAACAATGAGAGAGTATGACAAATTTGAGAAAGGAGCAGCCAATGGCAATAGTTCTTCCAATATTTTAAGAAAGCAACTCAAAGACTTCAACTCCAAACTAATCATAACCACAATACAAAAACTTTCCTCTATGCTAAAAAACAAACTCTACCAAGAGGAAATAAAAGAAATAACAAATAAAAATATTGTCTTTATATTTGACGAATGTCATCGCTCTCAGTTTGGGCAGATGCATAAGGATATTACAAGGAGGTTTAAAAAATATTATATTTTTGGTTTTACTGGAACGCCTATTTTTGTGAAGAATGCTTCTTCTAACAACAACCCTACACTTCAAACCACTCAGCAAGCTTTTGGAGATAAATTGCATACTTACACTATTGTTGATGCTATAAGAGATAAGAATGTACTGCCTTTTAGGGTTGAGTATGTTTCTACCATAAAAGAGAAAAAAAATTATGAGAATAAAGAGGTTTGGAGTATAGATACAGAAAAAGCACTCAGGGACGAAAGACGTATAGAGTTGGTAACAAAATATATTATCGAGCACTTTAATCAAAAGACAAAAAGAGATGAAAAAGCTTTTGCTTTCAATAAGATATTAAACATAAAAGAGGTAGCATCTGCTAAAGATAGCAACACAGCACAAGAAAGAAAAGAAACCATAAGAATGAAGGGGTTTAATTCTATCTTTACCGTAGCAAATATAGATTTTGCAAAGCTTTATTACAATGAATTTAAGAAACAAAAGAATACTTTAAAAATTGCTACTATTTTCTCTTATGGAGCAAATGATGAGCAGGGTGATATTTATGGAATAGAAGAAAACAACGAAGACACCAACGGCTTAACACTTGTAGATAGGGACTTTTTGGAAAGTGCAATAAAAGATTATAATCAAAATTTTGGCACCAATTACGACACAAGTAGCGAAAAGTTTCAGAATTATTATAAGGATGTATCCATGCGAATGAAAAACAGAGAGATTGATTTGCTTATTGTGGTCAATATGTTTCTTACAGGCTTTGACGCAACAACGCTTAACACTCTCTGGGTAGATAAAAATTTGAGGATGCACGGACTTTTACAAGCCTATTCTCGCACAAATAGAGTACTTAACTCAATAAAAACTTTTGGCAATATTGTTTGTTTTCGCAATTTGGAGCAAGCAACAAATGAAGCTATAGCCTTGTTTGGTGATAAAGAGGCTTGCGGACTTGTGCTTTTGAAAACCTTTGAACAATACTACAAAGGATACATTGATAGCAATGGCAATTATATTAGAGGTTATGAAGAAATAGTAAATACTTTGCTTGAAAGATATCTAACCAATAAAGTAATAGAGGAAGAAGAGGAAAAAAGAAATTTTGTAAAAATTTTTGGAGAATTATTGAAGGTGAGAAATATTTTGCAAGCCTTTGACCAATTTGACGGGCAAGAATTATTGACAGAAAGGCAGATGCAAGATTATTTGGGAATGTATAACGATATTTACGGAGAATTTCATCATAGAGAAATAACAAATAAAGAGGATATTAATGAGGATTTGATTTTTGAAATGGAGTTGGTTAAGCAGGTGGAAATAAGTATTGATTACATTTTAGAACTTGTAAAGAAGTATCAGAAACAAAACAAAGAAGATAGAGAAATAACCCTGCAAGATATAAACCGCGCTATTAAATCTTCGCCTCATATGAGAGATAAAAAAGACCTTATTGATGATTTTATTAAGACTATAACACCAACAAGCAACGTTGATGACGATTGGAATGATTTTGTACACACAAGACTACAAGAAGAAATGCAAAGTATTATAGATACAGAACATTTGAATAACGAAAAAGCAAGAACATATATAAAGAATTGTTTTAATGAGGGATATGTAAAAATTGCAGGTACAGAAGTGGCTAATATTTTGCCTCCGAGCAATCCTTTTAAAGCAGAGTCTAAATACGAACATAAAAAACAAAATGTAATAGAAAAAATAAAAACGTTTTTTAATAGATTCTACGACCTTGTAGGTCATAATATAGAGTAGTCTTGTTCTGAGCTTTTAAGAGTATATATTTATGGTTTTTTTCGTTTTTTTTTTGTAGGTTATTTAAGGTTAGGTAAGGTTGTAGGGTAGAGGAGCAAGTTTTTTTTAAGTTTTTTAAGTTTTTTAAGTAGGGTAGAGCCGTTTTTTTTTTTTAAACGACTCTGCTTTATAGGACAGTCTCAAGCTGTAACTTATGCTAACCTAAAATAACTTTAAACAACTTTGCCCAACCTTAAAGAACCTTATTTATCAAAAGAAAAAAGTAGGTGATTGTCTTCACGACAAGCCTACTTCAAAGTATTTAAGGAACAATTATAATAACTACGGACTTTTTACAGCCCGTTTTCTTTATTATCAATGACAATTAGGGCAAGATTTACAATCTCCACAACAAGACTCTTTCTTTTTCTTTCTATTAAAAATGAAAAACATCTTTTTGATGAAAAACAATCCTGCAACCACTATTGTTATTATGACTAAAATTTTCTGTATCATAAGATTAAACCTCCTATTTGATAAACTATTGTAGAACAAACCCAAGCTAAAAGTATGGTATAACAAACAGCAAAAATAGCCCATTTCCATCTTCCACTTTCCACCTTTAAAACAGCAACACTAGCAAGGCAAGGCATATACAAAAGAACAAAAATCAACATAGAAAAAGCAGAAAGTGGAGTCATATTGTTTTGAATTATTTTAGAAATTCTTAATTCACCCTCATCCTCATTTACGTCAACTTGACTAATTTCTTCACTTTCTTGTTCAGAACCATAAAGCACACCCATAGTTGAGGCAACTATTTCCCTAGCAAAAACACCACTCAACAAAGCTACGCTTTGTTTCCATTCAAAACCACAAGGCTTCACCACAGGCTCTATAGTCTTACCAATTTTGCCAAGGTAAGAGTTTTCCATTTGTTCTTTAGGAGTGTTAAAAGAGTTATGATTAGGATAGTAACCCAATGCCCAGACAATTATTGAAGCAAAAAGAATTATGGTTCCCATTTTTCTCAAATATTGTTTGCCCTTTTCCCAAGTATGGCTTGCTATAGCCTTTGTTGTTGGCCATCTATAAGGAGGCAACTCCATAACAAAAGGTGTGCTTTCCCCTTTGACAACAAATCTGCTAAAAATCTTAGCCATCAAAACCGCAAACATCATACCAATCAAATATAACAATAATAGCATCAAAGCAGCGTGAGAAGGAAAAAAAGCTCCTATCAATATAAGATAAATAGGTATTTTTGCCGAACAAGACATTAAGGGAATGATAAGCATGGTTATCAGACGAGATTTTTTGTCCTCTATGGTACGAGTTGCCATAATAGCAGGAACATTACACCCAAAGCCCATAATCATAGGTATAAAACTTTTGCCATGCAAGCCCATTTTGTGCATTAGTTTGTCCATAATAAATGCCGCTCGTGCCATATAACCACTATCTTCCATAAAAGAAATAAAAAGATAAAGTATAAGAATATTAGGCAAAAATACAATTACACTACCAACTCCTCCAACCACACCATCAACCAACAAGTCCTTAAGAGGACCATCAGCCATATTCTCACCTATCAAATCTCCTATCCATACAAAAAGCGAGTCTATCCAATCCATTGGGTATGCTCCAATAAAGAAAGTAAAGAAAAAGGTTATAAACATAAAAAACACAAACAACGGAAAGCCCAAATATTTATTTGTAACAGCAGCGTCTATTTGGTCGGTTATTTTATTTATATTCCTTTCCTTTGACTTGTGATAAACTTCTTTCAAAGCACCTCTTATAAAACCATATTTAGCATCGGTTATTGCGTCTTCCAAAGAAGTTTTATACTCGTTTTGAAAAGCCTCTCTTATTTTATTTCTTTGTTCTAAAATATCTCCGTCTTTGTCCAAAGATTTCAACTCTTTCTCCATTTGACCATCGTTTTCCAAGAGTTTTATGGCAAAGAAACGTGAGGACATTTCGCTTGTATAATCGTGTTCTGTTATGGAGGTTCTTAGTAACTTTATTTGTTTTTCTATTTCTTCTCCATGATTGACGTGTATGTGATGAGTAAGAGTGTCCCTATCTTCATAAACCTCTATTATTTTGGAAAACAATTCTTTTACTCCTTTGCCTGTCCTTGCAGAAGTTGGCAAACATGGACAACCGAGAAGTTTGCCAAGTTGATTGTAGTCTAAATCATCTCCATTTTTTTTGAGTTCGTCAAACATATTTAGAGCCAAAACCAACTTCAAATCCATATCTATCAATTGCATTGTAAGATAAAGATTGCGCTCTATGTTTGAAGAATCCAAAACATTGAGAATAACGTCAGGTTTTTTTTGAGTTATATGCTCTCTAACATAAAGCTCCTCAGGCGAATAAGCACTCAAAGAGTAGGTTCCTGGTAGGTCGGTAAGCAAAAAAGTATACCCCTCGTATTCAAATTCTCCTCTTTTCTCATCAACCGTTACACCACTATAATTACCTACGTGTTCATGGGCGTTGGCTGCTATGTTAAAAATAGAGGTTTTTCCACAATTTGGGTTTCCAATCAAGGCAACGTTGATAATTTTTGACTTTCTTTCAGCCAAGTTTATTATCTCTTTTTCGCTGTTTTTGTTTTCTTTTTCAAATCTTTTGTTTTCTATATTTGGATTATTGTAGTTGTATTTTATTAGTTCATTTTCTGCTTCTTGCAGAGAAACAACCTCTATATTTTCGGCATCTTTTCTCCTTAGAGAAACCTCAAAATTCATTATCCTATACTTAATAGGGTCCTTCAAAGGTGCATTTAGTAAAACTTCTACCTCTGTACCTTTGATAAAGCCCATCTCCATAATTCTTTTTCTAAAGGCACCGTAACCTTTAACCTTTATGATAATGGCCTTTTCTCCTATATTCAATTCGGACAATAACATTAATATTCCTCTTTTCTTACAGTTTGCAAAATTACAACCATTATTTATTTAAGACAATACTCACTTTTGAGTAAATACACAGGCATTGCCTGTTCTATTAGGGCACAGCACCCGCAGGATGTCTTATAAGGGCACAGGCATTGCCTGTTTTATAAGGGCATAGCCACCACTTTTTATCATACGCTTATGCGTCTGATAGAACAGGCTCAGCCTGCACCCTGTGGGTGCTGTAACCTATAAAAGAAAAAAACAAAAAAATAACAAAAAGAAAAACAAAAAAAACGGTTTACTGATTATCAATAAGTTACAAATAAAAAGTGTGCACGCGTTTGGTCAGGTCAAAAAATCTTCGTAACTTTGTAAGAGAAAAAGATACCTACCTCAAAAATTCCACTTTTTAGCCTTGTAACCACCTGATAATCAATAAAAACGAATCTTCGTTTCGATTTCTCGAAACGAAGATTCGTCGAAATAAAACGAAGATTCATTTTTGTAAAATCCCGATTTGAAAAATTTTTTCTTCAAAAAAACCTTCGAAAACGCTGATTTTCAAGAAAAATGCCCAATTTTGACCCTTCGAAAAAGGTTAAGTGATTGATAATCAGTAGTAGCACCCTTGTTTTTTGCTTTTAACTACCTATTTACGCGATTTCCCGAAATTTTTTTTTGACCTCTTTTTTTGGGTGGGTTGTTATGAGTTAGCATAAGTTGAGATAGGGACAGAGCCGTTATTTTCTCATACGCTTAAGCGTCTCATAGAACAGGCTCAGGTTGTAACCCATAATGAAAGCTACAATAATTTATTAAAACTTGCGTTTTTCAAACAATATTATAATTATAGAAAAAATACTTTACTAATGATAAAAAAAATACCTACTATTGTTTTTTTCTTATGTTTGTCTTTTTTGAGTTTGGCGCAATTTGAAGATTATAAAGAAAAAACTCTTAATTTGGAGACGGAATATCAAGGTTATTTTACTAATAATGAGTTTAAAAGACATATTGCCTACGGTTATACTTTAGGAGGTATAAGATTTGCTCCCAAACTTTCTTACACATTTTCTAATAAGGTAAAGTTTTATTTTGGTTTTAGTGCCTTAAAATATTGGGGAGCAAATGATTACCCTTTATATAATTATACTCTTATTCCGCAATATGACCAAACCAAAGACAGACAAAAATTATTACACTTTTTGCCTTACTTTCGTTTTGAGTGGAAGATGAGTGAACAAACTTTGTTTGTAATGGGAAATATAGATAAACGAGAGGGACATTTGTTAAATGTGGCTTTGTGGAACCCGGAATTAAATTTTTCTATGGACTACGAAGAGGGACTGCAGTTAAAACACAATTCAACTTATTGGAATAATGAAATTTGGCTTAATTGGCAGAATTTTAATTATATAAACGATGTTGATAGAGAATGTTTTTTATTGGGTATTGCTGGTAATTTAAATACGGGTTACAGCAAAAAACATACTCTCTTTTTTAACTATGCTTTTATGTGGCAACACCATGGAGGAGAATTGGATACTTTAACTTCTTTGCCTTTAGACCATTGGCTTAACGGAGGTTTTGGAGTGGGGTATGCTTTGAATTTTTATAATCAGAGTGTGGAAAGGCTTGCTTTTTCTTTTGATTGGGTATATAGTAAGAGTTTAAAAAATGATACATGGTTTTTCAAGGCAGGCAATGGCTTGTTTGCAAATGTTTCTCTTTGGGGCAAAAAGTACAAAGCTCGTTTGGGATATTATTATTCTGAGGATATGGTAAGTTTTTACGGCATTCCTTTCTTTTCCAATATAGCTCAACGCAACAAAGGAGAATATTATCCAAAAAATCAGTTGCTTAATGCAAGTTTTTCTTATTCTTTTTATGATTTTAATAACATGAGTATAAAGATTTTTACAGACTTTTATTACAAGTTGGATAAGAAAACAAACATTGCGGAGGAAAGCAATAATTTGAGCCTCTCTTTTGGTATAAGTATGGATTTTGCGAGCAAACATTTGATAAAAAATTTTTAAAATCACAATACACAGGCTAAAAATTCTTGTGTTGTAGAAATTATTGTAACTTTGCATAAACTTTTAATAATAAAAATACTTTATAGAATATGAGATATGATATAGCAATAATAGGTTCAGGTCCCGGCGGTTATGTTGCTGCAGAGAAAGCTGCACACTTGGGTTTTAAAGTCGCTTTGATAGAAAAGGAGAGACTTGGAGGAATATGTTTGAATTGGGGTTGTATTCCGACAAAAGCACTTTTAAAATCTGCTCAAGTCTACCACTATGCCGTAAAGGGGGAAGACTATGGTATTGAAATCGAAGGAAGTGTAAAGCCTAATTTTAGTAAAATAGTGGAACGCTCTAGAAATGTGGCCGATATGATGAATAAAGGAGTTGAGTTTTTGATGAAAAAAAATAATATTGATGTTATTTTTGGCAAAGGCTCTCTTACAAAAGACAAGACCATAAAAGTAGAGACATCTGAGGGAGAACAAATTATAGAGGCAGAGCATATAATACTTGCAACCGGTGCACATTCAAAACAATTGCCTAATTTACCACAAGATGGCAAACACGTGATAGGTTATAGAGAGGCTATGACTTTGGACAAACAGCCTGAAACAATGGTTGTTGTGGGTAGCGGAGCCATAGGTAGTGAGTTCGCTCATTTTTATCAAACAATAGGCACTCAGGTTACTCTTGTGGAATTTATGCCTACTATAGTACCAAACGAGGACAAAGAAGTTGCCTCTACATTGCAAAGAGTTTTCAAAAAGAATGGTATGAAAGTTTATACCTCTACATCTGTTGATAAAGTGGAAGTTATAGACAATAAATGCAAAGTTACTTTAACTGGAAAGAAAACAGAGGAACTAACTTGTGATATTGTGCTTTCTGCTGTTGGAGTGGAGACAAATTTGGAAGGACTTGGTTTGGAAAATCTACAAATACCTACAGAAAGAGGTAAAGTTATTGTAAATGAATGGTATGAGACAAATGTAAAAGGTGTTTACGCAATAGGAGATATAGTACATGGACCAGCTCTTGCCCATGTGGCAAGCAAAGAGGCAGATATTTGCATTAAACATATAAAACAACTTAAGGTAAAACCTTTATCTTATTCTAATATACCTGGTTGTACTTATACAACCCCCGAAATTGCCTCTGTTGGTTTATCAGAGGATAAAGCAAAGGAAGAAGGTTATGAGGTAAAAGTAGGCAAGTTTATGTTTATGGCATCAGGTAAGGCAACAGCAGCGGGAAATAGGGATGGTTTTGTTAAAGTTGTACTTGATGCAAAAGATGATAAAATATTGGGGTGTAGTATGATAGGTGATAATGTTACTGAAATGATAGAGGAAATTGTTGTTGCAAGAGAAAATGATTTAACTGCTCAACAATTGATAGACGCAGTACATCCTCACCCAACTATGTCAGAGGCTGTTATGGAGGCTTTGACAATGGCTATAAATGTTTAAAATTTTGCTTTTTTAAGTGCTTGCACCTATAGAAGTTTTACAAAAGTATTGGGGGTATAACTCTTTTCGTCTTAAACAAGAAGAGATTATATCCTCAATTCTTAATGGAAAGGATACTTTGGGTATTATGCCAACGGGTGGAGGCAAGAGCATAACTTATCAGGTACCGGCTTTGATGAAAACAGGGGTTTGTTTGGTTATAGAGCCTTTGCTTTCTTTGATAAAAGACCAAATGGATGCTTTGGAAAAAGTTGGTATCAAAGCGGTAACAATAAATAGTTTGCAAACCAATGAACAGAATGAGAGTGCTGTAAATCAATGTTATAATCATAGGGCGAAGTTTCTTTTTGTTGCAGCGGAAAGAATTACAGACAAACAATTTCATTACCACTTAAAAAATTTAAAAATCAATTTATTTGTTGTAGATGAAGCGCATTGTATTTCTCAGTGGGGATATAGATTTCGTCCGTCTTATTTGAAACTCGGTTTGCTTAAAGATTTAAGACCCGAAGTGCCTATTTTAGCACTGACAGCCTCGGCTACCGTTAAGGTAAAAGAAGATATAATTAAAACATTACACTTTACACAATATTCTAATTATTACGTTTCTACCTCTTCTTCGTTTAGAAACAACATACACATAAAAGTAACAGAAACCACCAATAAAGTTGATAAAATTGCTTTGGTTGCACAACATTTGGGTGGTACGGGTATAGTTTATTGTAATAAAAGAATTGATACTGTTTTAATTGCCAATGCTTTAAAAGAATATCATAAACTATCAGTTAAGCCTTATCATGCTCATTTGACACAAAATGAAAGAGTTCAAACTCAAAATGAGTGGTTAAAGGGCGAACTTCAACTTATAGTTGCAACTTCTGCTTTTGGTATGGGTATAGATAAAGCAGATGTAAGGTATGTGATACACACAGATATACCTCAATCTATGGAAAGATATTATCAAGAATTGGGTAGGGCAGGACGAGATGGTAAAAAGGCTTATAGTGTATTGCTTTATAATAAACAAGATATTCATACTCATAAAATTATTACTCAAAACGCTTATCCCCCCACAGATATAATTTCAAATATATATCAAGTACTTTGCAACAAGTTTCAATTGGCTATGGGTAGCGGACAAGGAGAGGATTTTCCTTTGGATATAGATGATTTAGTAATTAAGACAAAGTATTCTTTACCTGTGGTTATCAATTCTTTAAAGATTTTAGAAAGTGAGGGATGGATAAAACTTTCAAATAATGAATTGCCTATTTCAGAGTTAAAAATAATAGTGGAAAACAGAGAATTGAATAAGTTCTTAAATGAATATGACCAGTATTATTATATTATAGACTACTTGTTAAGACTTTATCCGGAAATACACCATGATTTTGTCAAAATCAATGAGACTCAAATGGCAGAGCAGGGAAGAGTCAATACTTCTCAAGTAATAAAAGATTTAAAAATCTTAATGAAATATAATATAATAACTTATAAAGAAAAATTAAAAGGAGATTATATTACATTTACGCAAGATAGACCTTACAAAAATTCTCACCTTTTTTCGCAAGAATTGTATTTTTTACCAAAGAAAGCCAATTTGTTTAGAGCCGAGTATATGCTCAATTTTTTAGATACTAAGATATGCCGTTGGAAATATATACTAAAATATTTTTCCGAAAAGATAAACGACTGCGGTATTTGTGATAATTGTAAGGCAAAGAATTAAGACAAATAACTTTCTAATTCACTTATATTTATAGTTGTCTGCTCACCTAAAGCCATATTCTTTACTACGCAAGTAGAATTTTTTAATTCCTCTTCTCCTATAAGTACGACAAAAGGAAAGTTTCTATCGTTGGCATATTTCATCTGTTTTTTTAATTTTGTACTCTCTGGATAGATTTCACAAAATATTTCTTTTTTTCTCAATTTATTAGCTAAACTTAGACAAACATCGCTTTCTTTTTCGCCAAAATTGATAAAAAGTACTTTAGTTGAATTTTCTATATAATTGGGAAACAAATTCTTTTCCTCTAAACAATCATAAATTCTATCTGCTCCAAAAGATATACCTACACCAGAAACATCAGACAAACCAAATATTCCAGTAAGGTTGTCATATCTACCTCCTCCGGTTATGCTACCCATATTCATATTAAGAGCTTTTACCTCAATTATAGCACCTGTGTAATAATTTAAACCTCTTGCCAATGTAATATCTAACTCCACGTTTTTAATTCCTGCCAAAAGTGTCTTGTTAAGTATATAATTAATTTCCTCTAATCCTCTTTTTCCTATATTTATTTGTCCAATAATATTTTGTAGGGCAGAAATTTTTTCATCATTAGAACCTCTAATATTAAGAATAGGTGAGATTTTTTTGCAATCCTCCTCTGTAAATCCTTTATCTTGTAATTCCTTAATAACATTGTCTATACCTACTTTGTCCAACTTATCTATTGCTATGGTAAGGTCGGTCAAACTATTTTCTTTACCAAGTAACTGAGCAAAAGCTGCTAAAATCTTTCTATTATTCAATTTTATACTTATTTCCAAGCCAAAAGAAGAAAAAACCTCATCTATTATTTGAATAAGTTCTACTTCGTTAAACAAAGAATCTGAGCCTATAATATCAGCATCACATTGATAAAACTCTCTGTATCTCCCTTTTTGCGGTCTATCAGCACGCCAGACAGGTTGTATTTGAAAACGTTTGAAAGGAAAACTTATCTCATTTCTATGGTTGACAACAAAGCGAGCAAAAGGCACTGTAAGGTCGTATCTTAACCCCTTTTCACAAAGCATTTTAGTAGCCTTATTAGCAGAGGAAGAGTTTATCAACTCTGAAAAATCATTTAACTCTTCTTTTTTTAGAAAATCACCGGAATTAAGTATTTTAAATAAGAGTTTATCTCCCTCCTCTCCATATTTTCCCATAAGAGTGTTAAGAGACTCCATTGCAGGAGTTTCTATCTGTAAAAAACCATGAGAAAGATATACTTTTTTTATTGTATCAAAAATATAATTGCGTCTTTGCATTTGCAAAGGTGTAAAATCCCTTGTTCCCTTTATTGCCTTGTATTCCATTAAAAAAAAACTTTAATTAATTTCAATAATTATAATAAAATCAACAATATACCTTACTTCTTTTTCAAATTTGCTAAGGAAAGAATTATTCCCAACGCCACTCCAAGCAAAGCGGCACAAAGCACCCTGTACTCTCCCGGCAGCATAAAAGTCAATGTATGCGCAGGATACCAAAAGAAAGGTATGGTTTTCATAAAGACAAAACTCCATTGTCTGCCCCAGTCCATTTCACAAACTATTTTTCTTGCAGGTATAGGAGAAAAAAATCCTCTTAGAGTTCCACCGGTATTGGTTATATGAGTGTCGGTAATTTTATGTACAGTCATAAAAACAGGGGCAAAAAAAGTATTCATCAAAACAGAAACAGTAAAAGCATACAACAACCTTATTCCAAAGCATTGTGTAGCAAGAGTTTGAGGTTCTATATGTAGCCCACATTGATTTAAAAAGCCAAAACTTCCTGTAGAAAAAATACCCATTGCTATGCTTATGCAAAGTCCTAACACTCCCCAAACAAAAGCACGTGGCAAAATACCAAATCCTTTTTTATTATAAACTCCCTGTGTAATTCTCAAACCTATACATTCTCCTATTGTGGCAAGTATGCCAAATTTAAGAAACGCTAAAACAAACGCTCTCCAATCCTTAGCAGCCGACCAAGAAAGAAACCACTCATTCAAAGGTTTAACTACAATAAACAACGCTATAAAAATTGCTATGCAAAGTATAAAAACAAAGTCTTGTTTTTTCATATATTTATTTTCTATTTGTTATTTGATTTGCAAAATTAAATATTTTTTAGAGTTTAAAAGTAAAAATATTGTCGCAAAAGTCTTTGTCTATTTTCAACAATACTTTTTCTCCATTAGGAAGTTGTTCCAAGCAAGAGAGTTTGAACAACTCTGCTAAAAGTTTCATTATCTCATTTTCAGAAAGATGTATGCCGTAAGGTAGGGCTATTTTCTCTGCAATATTTAGTAATTCTATTTTTTTTTCTTCCTCTTCTAAGATAATGTTATTGTGCAATTTGTTTATATAACCTTCTATTACAGTAATTGCTTTATCTATAGATAAATTGAATGGCACAGCCAAAATATCCCAAGTTTTGTCTTCGTTTTCTTTTATTTCAAAACCCATATTGGTTATTTGAGATTGTGCTGATTTGATAAGTTCAAAATCTTTTAAATCACACTTGTAGTTATAAGGAAGAATCAATTTTTGGGAAGATACTTGAGTATTTTCTTTGTTGAGCAGTCTATGAAAAATAATATTTTTAGAAGCACGATGTTGGTCAATTATAATTATACTTTCGTGCATTTTGCTGACTATGTATTTTTTTTGAATTTGAAAAGGAGTGTAGGTTTGAACTTGTTGCTCCTCCTCATAATCTATTCCTTTATTTGAAAAAGATATCTGAGTTTGTTCTAATTCTTTATCTGATTTTGCACAATAAAACTCTGTATTATGTATTCCATTAGCAAAAGGGTTATAAGTGGAGTCGTATCTAACACGAGGTTGAAATACATTTTCCCTATTCATAGCAGGAAATACAATATCTTTTTTTTCAAAATCCAAGTTGTCAAAAGTTGTTTGCCCTAAGGCTTTACGTACAGCAGAGTAGAGGATGGTATATATTATTTTATCGTCCAAAAATTTGATTTCCGTCTTTGTCGGGTGAATATTTACATCTATATCCTTAGGGTTTACTTGTAAAGAAATAAAGAATACGGGAAAGTTTCTTTCGGGCAACAGACCGCTATAGGCTCTTTCTACAGCATTCGCTAAATAATTGTTTTTCATAAAACGATTATTGACAAAAAAATACTCCTCGTTTTTGTTTTTTCTAGTTAAATCCAAACTTGATATAAATCCGTGAATTTTAACAATATCAACTTCTTGGTCAATATTTAATAACTTACTTTTAAAACTATCACCAAAAATATCTACTATTCTTTTTTTTGAGTTTGCCTTATCTAATTTGTAGATAAGTTTATCATTGTTGTAATAAGAAAAAGCAATCTCATTATATGCTAAGGCTATCCTTATAAAAGCGTCTAAAATATGAGAATTTTCAACACTATCGCTTTTTAGAAAATTGCGCCTTGCGGGTGTATTAAAAAAAATACTTTTTACCTTTATATCGGTACCTTTTGAGCATGGTATAGGCTCTTTTTTCTTTATTATACCTCCCTCTATGTTTATAAAAGTACCCAATTCTTTGTTTTCTTGCCTGCTTTTCAATTCAACCATAGCAATAGAAGCTATTGAGGATAGTGCTTCTCCTCTAAAACCCATAGTAGTCAATTTGTGCAAATCTTCGCTTGTCTTTATTTTAGAAGTCGCATGAGGTAGGAAGCATTTTTCACAATCCTCTTCATCCATACCTGCCCCATTATCAATAACCTCCACAAGACTCCTGCCTGCATCTTTTACTATTAGTTTTATTTCTGTTGCTTTTGCGTCTATGGAGTTTTCCATTAATTCCTTAACCACACTTGCAGGACGCGAAACCACCTCACCAGCAGCAATTTGGTTGGCTATTATAGTTGGAAGTACATTTATTGCCATCTTGCCAAAAACTCCAATATTACATACAACAATATGACAACAATACAGGCATAAACCACAATTTTAGAAATAGGTACTTTGGAACCTATCTTTTCATTTTGCTTTTCTTTTAAAGCGGCACGAAAATTTATTCTTCTATTAAAAGATTCTCCTTGTTGCTCACCATACTTTGCTTTCAATTGTTCCAAACGTTCTTTCTTTGGGTCGTAAAATCGTGGTTGATATTCAAATTGCCGTGGTCGTTTATGTTCAAAAAATGCCATAGATTTATTCTTTTTTACTTTTGCTTATACAATCTGCAAAGTTAGTTATTTTTTTTGATAAATTATAAATGGCTTAATATAAGTTTTATGGGTTAGCATAAGTTGTTATAAGTAACGATATATTAGGCTGTATAAGACAATTTGTGGTTGACTTGTTATATTACAACCTATCCTGCAACTTAATGTAAATTATGTATAAATCAAATCAATTGTAGGTCGGAAACTGGATGAGTTTTTCTTTTTTCAACGGGAGGAAGTGCCATATAATCTCCATATTCATATTTCAAAAAAGCATCATAATCCTTAATTCCCCAAAACTTTTTACCCTCAAATTCATATCTTTCCCTTTCCAAAAACCAACTCTTTGGCATACCATATCTTTCTTTTAATGGGCTTTTATAATAAAACTTACCCAAAGAAGGAAACAACAAACAAGTAACTCTATTGGGAGAAGAGTTGCTACTTTTTTTGTGTAGTATGTTTTGGCACTTAAGAAGGAAAGACATAGGTATTTTGTTTAAGATTTTAAACCATATTTTTTTTAACCCTTTTTTCTCAACTTTGCCAACTTCACTCCATGCTATTTTTCTCAAAACATAGCAATAAAAATCTTGTAACATTTGAAAAATAAGATATTTAGGTATATCATCTAAAGGAAAAATATCTATAAAAATACCGTTATTACTTTTAAGATGTTCTTGTCCCAAACGAACAAATTTTGTTCCCGTTCTTCTGAGTTTAGCATAGCCCCATCTATAATATTTATCTGTGTAATTGTCTTGAAAAAAACATATTTTGGGGTTTAACTCATTGGCTACTTGTCTAAATCTTTCATAATCCTCTCGCAACATTGCAATATCTGCATCATCATCCCAAGGAATATAACCTTTGTGTCTTACGGCTCCAAGCATACTTCCTCCATAAAGGACGTAGTTTATATTATGTTTTTGACAAACTCTATCCAATTCCTCTATCATATCAACTTGTAAAAGTTGTATGCGTCTTATTTCTAAGGGAGTAAGTATTCTTGCTTTCATATTGTAATATTTAGATTTTTAAGATAATGATAGCCTTCTTGTTTTCCAAGACAAAAAAGTAGGTCTAAAGCAGAAAGATTAGTTTCAAAAGGAAGTTTTTCAGAAAAACATTGTATGTATTTTGGAAAGTCTTTTCCATACGAAAGTCTATCTTTTACTTTGAAATCATCCTTAAAATTATTTTCCTTGCTTTCCATATACTTCTCGCTAAACGAAAAAAGGAAAGAAAGAGAAAAACTTTTTTTTAAAAAGAGAAAACTCTCCATATTCAAATCCAAAAGAAACTTATAGTTTTTGCTCAAAAGTTTTTCAACATCAGAGGCAAAATATTCAAAATAAGGACTTTTACCATAGTTGGAGTATATGGCACGCCAAAGCCTTATGTTCCAATTTTCTCTATAAGAAATTTGAGTATCTTTGGTCAATAGTTTTGAAGATTCAGAGTGTTTGATAGGTACTGTAATACTTTGTAACCCATTAGAAGACATCAAAACAACCCTGTTTCTAAAAGTTTGTTTTGGAAAATTTTCATACACCTCAATAACTATATCTTTTTGTTTTTCAGCAAAAGATAACCACGCTATAGAGGGAAAAAATTCCAAATGCATTATTGTTTTCATATTCTTATAATATCGTAGGTGAAGGTTATTTTATAAAAATCTCTATGGTGGAACCTATTTTATAGCCCAAAAGTTTGGCAAAATTTCCTTCTCTCAGAGCCAATTCCATTTTGCCTGTAACTGAGACAGTAAGCAAGGCATCTCCTCTTGAGGCTACGTCTTGATAGGACTGGGAAATTTTTGTAATTTTATACCTATTGTTTAGTATTATTTCAAATTTTCCCTCCGGTATTATTGTATCAAATTCTTCGTTGGTTATGTTTAGATAAGCGTTGCCATAATCGTCTATGTAAATTACAGTACAACTTATAATATCCTTATCAAAGAATGCTCGTGAGGAAGTTTTTTTGATAGCAAATTCACTTTGTTTTATTCCAAGTAATTCTATAGAATTATTTTCGCTAATGAGTTTTGCAACCTTACAAAAGTTGTCCCATACAGCAAAAGTATAATAGTTACTATCTGATAAAATAAAGGAAGTATCATAGATTTCGACATCAATATTTTCAAAAACCAAAGAAGGTAACCCGTTATCTGTACAAATAAAATATTGTTCTTTCGCTTTGACAACAAGAAAGGAAGATTGTTTGCTTTCAAATGTATTGACATCTATAATATGTATTGTCCCTTTTGGAAAATTGAGGCATGCATTCTTAACTACAAAAGCCGCTGAAAGAGTATCGTATTTCTTTATATTGTGGCTTATGTCCACCACATTAGCTTGGGCAATATTTTTGTATAATTGTGATTTTACAAGTCCTATATAATAGTCTTTGTTTCCCCAATCTGTAGTCAAGGTAATAATTTGCATATAGATACAATATTAAGTTCAAGTTTTAAAAAAAGTTTTGCAAATTTACTCAAAATTAAATAAACGATTTGAGAAAAGTCATAATAATTTAATTTCAAATAATTGTAGTGTAAAAAAAAAAATCTAACTTTGCATAGTAATAGAGGTTGTTATTTTTCAATGATGGTAAAGGAAAAACAGAGTAGCAAACAAGAGTTACCAAAAGACAGGCAAAGCAAGGTAATGCCCAAAAAAGTATTAAAAGTATTGTCGTTAGTGCTTGCCTTTGTTTTTGTGTTGATGTATTTGTTGATAGCGATGCTTAATACTACTTTGGTTCAGTCTTTTACAGCAGCAAAAGTTGCAGATTTTTTTTCAAAACAATGGAATACAAAAGTCAGCTTAGGAGCCTTAAATGTTTCTCCTTTTATTACGGTGGGAATTAAGGATATTTATGTAGAGGATTTGCAAAAAGATACTTTGGCTTCTATTTCATATTTGGAGGCAAATCTTTCCAAAGTAAAAAATTTAAAACATATAGTGGTCAAAAATGTAGAGATGGAGGACATTATCTGCCATCTCAATAATACTCAAAAGGGTATGAATCTTAAGTTTATTATAGACTACTTTAAGAGTGATAAAAAGAAAAAGAAGAAAGAAAAGAAAGAACCTTTTGTTTTGGAAATAAAGGATATAGATTTGGAAAATATCAATTTTAGATTAAGAAATCTTAAAAAGAATACTCCTGTAAGAGAACATTTTTTTGCAAGCAATTATATAGAAATAACAAACTCCAATTTAAAAGCAAAAAACTTTGTGTTAAAAGGTGGAGATATAGAGGTTGAGATAGAAAAAATGAATCTCAAAGAACGTTGTGGTTTGGAGGTGCATAATTTAAGTGGAAAGGCAAAAGTAAGTTCAAGTAATATTTATTTACACAATTCTGAGATTGTTACAAACAACACAAAGTTAAAATCAAACATAGATTTGCATAGCAACACTTATAAAACCTACTCCTCGTTTGTTGATTCTGTATATATGCAGGTAAATTTTTCAAAAGATTCTTACGTTGGAATGCAAGATGTTGCTTATTTCTCTAAACAATTTGAAGGAGCAAAACAAAGAATATACACTTGTCTTGAAGCCGAGGGTGTGGTTGAGGACTTGGTTATAAAAAATTTGGAAATAAAAAGTAATGCTACCCAAATCAAGACACGAGGTTATTTAAAAAACATTACTAAAATTGATGATGCTTTTGCTGATTTGATAATAAATGATGTAAGTTCTTCTTATTTGGATATAACAAATCAAAGTTTGGGTAAATTTACGAGTAAAATACCCAATATAGATATTGTTAAAAGAGCGGGTAATATAGGGGTAAAAGGAGAATTTAAAGGTAAGATAAAAGATTTTCACACCAAACTAAATCTTATGTCAGATGTGGGGCAGTTGTATGTTACGGCACATTCTGAGCCTCAAAAAAACAGCAATGCTGTATACTATATAGCTCAAGTGGAAAGTAATGGAGTGAATTTGGGAAGGTTATTAAATAACAAATTACTTGGTATAACTTCGCTTGACTCTGAAGCAAGTATTGTTTTAAACAAAAAGCAGAAAAATGGAAATTTGACGGCGAAGTTGCGTAATTTTTATTTTAAAGATAATTTTTATGACCAAATACAAGTGCAGGGGGTATTGAATAATTATGATGTAGATTTTGATTTAGACATACAAGATGAGTATGCTCAAGTGCAAGCAATGGGTAGAGTAAATTATAAAAATAAGCCTAGTATAACTTTGCAGGCGCAGGCATCTCAAGTTGATTTGTATAATATGAACTTATACACTTTTTGGGATACAACAACCATTATTTCCTCCGACCTCCATGTACAAATACAAGACTTTGATATAAACAGACTTAACGGAGAAATAGATATAAAACACTTTAATGTTATAAACACTTATAATGATGTAACTTTGAATGGGCTTAATATAAATATGAATAGCGATGAAACCTCAAGCAGTATAAAAATCAAATCTGATATTTTTGATGCTGATTTTGAGGGGCGTTATACCTTAGAAACATTGCAAAAAGACTTTGCCTTTATATTTGATAAATATGTACCCGACTTTTCGTTTCTAAAAGGAGAGGAGGAAGTCATTAACAAAGAGAGAAAATATATAGTAATTGATAGTGGAGAATATGATATTTTGTCAGATATGAACTTTGTCTTAAACGTAAAGGATGTTGAAGTATTGAGAAAAGTATTTGATTTAAATATAAATTTGGACAAAAATATAGATATACAAGGCAAACTTAATAATGAGGATATAATTTATACTGATATAGATATACCTCAATTAAAGTATTCTACAACAGAAGTAACTAAGGGAAAAATTAGAATTGAGTCTACAAAACAAGATATGGCACTTAGCATAGAGGCGGATACTTTAATTATTTCAAAAAATATGGCTCTAAAGAATTTAGGGTTACGTTTGAGTAATACGCCAGAAGATAATATGGTTTTGTTGGCTAAATTCAA
Source organism: uncultured Bacteroidaceae bacterium (assembly GCA_964626385.1). GTDB lineage: Bacteria > Bacteroidota > Bacteroidia > Bacteroidales > P3 > Scybalousia_A. Next base: position 8,090 of record CAZVEO010000017.1, on the reverse strand, counting down.
AGACGTTTATGATAGTACAACAGAGGGTAGAATAGAGTTTGATTTAGATTTTTTGGACGATAAGATGTCTGGTTATTTCAAGGATACTTATTTTAATTTTATGGGAAAACGTATAGCCTTTAATAATGGACATATTATAGAATTTAAAAACAATGATTTAGATATATATGATTTGATTATTACAGCAGATAACAAAAGTAAGGTTGCTTTTAATGGGCATATATCAGACAGAGGTTCTTTAACTTGTAGTTTTGATAATTTTGATATTTCTTTGGCTAATATGTTTTTGGAAGAAAGCAACTTAGAATTGCAAGGCTTTATAAATAACGATATAGAACTGAAAAACATTACAAATGGACTGACTTTTACCTCAAATTTACAAGTAAAAGATTTGTCATTAAACTCCACTCCAATAGGCAATGCTTTGATAAATGTAACCAATGCTTTGGCGCCTAATGTTTTTAATGCGGATATTAGATTGTTTTATGAAAACAAGGACAAGAAAAATTTACCTTTGCAAATTATGGGCACCATAACCCCTCAAAGCGAACAAGAGCAAATGAATCTTAATATAAGTATGGAGCAATTTGATTTATCAATAATAGAGAGTTTTGTATCATCTTTTGCTTCAGATTTGGATGGATATTTATCTTGCAAAGATTTAAAGGTAAGTGGCAAATTCTCTTCTCCAGAGATAGAGGGTAAAATACATACAGATAACGCTGCTGTACATATAAATATGTTGGGTACAAAGTATTACTTTACAGATGATATAGAGATAGACAGAAATAAATTGAGTTTTGATAATTTTGTTCTCAAAGATGCAGAAAAGAATACAATAACTATTAATGGAGAAGTAGCACATAATGATTTTTCATCCTTTGATATGGATTTGAAAGTAAAGGCCGATAAAATTAAAATCTTAGATACTAAGGAGGAGAGCGAGCAAATGTACTATGGTACAGCATACGCTTCGGGTTTGGTGAATATAAAGGGAGATTCTAATATATTAGACATCAGTGGCAGTGTAAGAACTGAACCGGGTACTTCCCTTACTGTACCTGTTAGCAACAAAGAATCTGTGGAGGAAAATAATTTTATTGTTTTTTATAATAGACAAGATAGTAGTCTAATAGAAGAAAAAACAATAAGTAATGTTCAGAAAAAATCGTTGGCTTATAATATTTCCTTAGACTTGGCAGTAAATTCTAATGCCAAACTTTTCTTGCCAATAGATTTTTCTCAGGTTAAGGGAGATTTATCAGCGGCGGGTGATGGAGATATAAAGATAAAAGTCAACAAAAATGGTCAATTCTCTATGGAGGGTACAGTAGCCATAGACAATGGAAATTTCAAACTAAATGTAGCAGATGTTATGGAAAAGACCTTTGATTTGGAAAGAGGTGGAACATTGTCTTGGGATGGAAACCCTGCTGGTGGAGTTTTGGATGTGAGTGCTGTGTATAAAACTAATATTTCTCTTGCTTCTTTGTTGGGAGAATCTTATTCCAAACCTGTTGCTGTGGAGAGCATAATAAAGATAACAGGTTCCATGACCAACCCTCAACCAAAATTTGATATACAACTACCTAATGTAGATAAGCAGACAGAGGAGCAAGTTTTTATGAATATAGATAGGACAGATGAGAAAGTTATGATAGAACAGACAGCTTCTATTTTGTTGACGAATCAGTTTTATTTGTCTCAAGGCGGTTATCAAACCAATGTTATACAATCGGGAGTAGCCTCTTCCGTTATGGGTATGGCTTTTTCTCAAATTAGTGGTATGCTTAACAATATGATTAGATTTGTAGATGTTAAACTCAATTATACAAGTGGCGATGAAATATATGGTGGTCAAATGGAAGCTGATTTTAGCAAGACCATAGGTAAATGGGAACTCTCTCTTAATACTTCTTTTGGTGGAGATGGTACTACAAACCAAACAACAGAAACCTCCAATATCATAGGTGATGCAACTGCTAAATATAGATATACCAATAATTTACAAATAGAAGTATTCAATCGCTCCAATGCCAATGATTTTACAAAATACAATGTTTCTCCTTATACACAGGGAGCAAAAATAATATATAAAAGAGATTACAATTCAATAAAAGATATTTTTATAAGAAAAAGAAAGAAGGATAATTTATTGCCATGAATGAAAGAGTAAAGGGGCATATATTGATACTTTTAACCAATATTATTTTTGGTATAAATACTCCATTTGCAAAAGATGCTTTAAATGTAGTTGGTCCAAATATTCTTTCCACTCTTAGATTTGTTGGTTGTGCCGTATTGTTTTGGATAACTTCTTTTGTCTTTCGTACTCCAAAGACAGATAAAAAAGACATCCCTCTTTTATGCATTGCTTCTTTGTTTGGTATAGTATTCAACTTATTTTTATTTATTTGGGGACTTAGTTATACCTCTCCAACTAACGCTTCCATAATAATAAGTATGACGCCTATTTTTACAATGATAATGGCTGCTATTTTTTTGAAAGAGCCATTGTCTTTAAAAAAAATTATAGGGGTTTGTTGTGGCTTAACGGGAGCAATGATTTTGATTTTTAGCAAGGCTCAGAATATGGCTATTTTACCTAAAAACAATATTTGGGGTATAGTATTTTGTCTTGTTAGCTGTGTGTCTTATGCATTGTATCTTACTTTGTTTAGCCCTGTGGTTAAGAGAAATCACCCTATAAATGTAATGAAATGGATGTTTCTTACCTCTTCTTTAGCTATTATACCTTTTACATGGAAGGACGTAGTGAGTTTTGATTACTCAATACTTACAACAAAAACATGTTTGGAAATAGCATATGTTGTTTGTTTGGCTACTTTTGTTAATTATAATTTTATTCCAATGGCGCAAGCACGTTTGCGTCCTACAACGTTGTCTATGTATAATTATGTTCAACCCGTGGTAACAACATTGCTTTCCGTAATATTATTGATGGAGATATTGACGATATATAAGATTTTGGCAGCTTTGCTTATTTTTGCGGGGGTCTATATAGTAACCATATCCAAATCTCACAGAGGAGAACAAGAAAAAGAAAAAGCCAAAAAATCTATTGAGGAAATAATAAAATAGGAGATTTGGCATTGATTTTGAATGAAAGTATAAAGAGAATATAAATTATAAACTACAATAAAATTATTTGCCTTATGAAAACGAGATATTTAGCCTTAGGAATTGCAAGTTTGATGAGTGCGACAACTTTGTTTTCTTGTGTTGTCGTTAATAGTGAAAGTAGAAATACACAGACTTACTCTTCTTATTCTTATTCAAAAAGTCAAGCAAGACACACTATATCACAAACTGCTTATATAGTAAATCAAGCCTATGAAATATCATCTTTTTACTCTTATTGGACAGATAGTAGAATTTCCAAAGCAGTCTATTATAATGATTATGCTCAAAGTTTGTATAACAGAGGTAAATATAGACTTGCTATTAACTATTCTTTGCTTGCGAGGGAGTATGCTTTGGATGTTATAGATGGTTGTGATGATTATTGGGAATATTTTTATTATACCAATTTTGGTTGGAGCAATAGATATGGTTATAACCCAAATTTTGCTTATTCTAATGGTTACAGGGATGGTTATTATGATGGTTATTATGCTGCTTATTGTGCAAGACACAACCACGATTATAGGAAAGACCCGCATCATAACCTTAATTCTCAATGGTATAGTAATGAGAGATATAACCAGGTTACCAATTCTACAATGAGAAATCAATCTCATAGCAATGCAGGAACTAATAATGGTAGTAAGGGTAGAAATTCAGGCACTGGGTTTAGAAATATAAATCGTTCGGATTATTATAGTACAGAAGAAAATTCTATGACAGAAACTTTGCCTTCGGAGAATGAGATGGAAACAGGTTTCAAAAAAGATAATCCTAATATAATATTGAGTGGAGAAAGCCTAAAGAATGATAATTCTGTAATTACTCGTAACAGAGAGAGCAGTAAAAATTCAACTACAACTATGCGCAATACTCAATTGCAAAAACCAGTTAGAATAACAACGACTAATACAAATACAACTTCTTCTGATAATGACAACAAACAAAATACTCGCAATTCTATTCCTAATAGGGAAACTCTAAATAATAACAACAACTCTAATATACAGAGAAGTAATACAAATGTAAGAAATACCAATAACGAAATAGAGAAGGACAAAAATATAAAAACTAACTCAAAAACCACAACTACACTTCCGACAAGAGCAACTAACACTAAAAATAACAACCTTAACTCTACAAATACAACACCAATGAGGACTGATAATAATCAAACTACCAACGCTAATCAAAGGAATACGACTCCAACAAGAACTAATACGCAAAACAATAATACTAACTCTAAACCTACTAACACAACACTAACAAGAAAAAATAATGATACTCAAAGCACAACTCAACAAAACACCTCAAATTCTTCTATAAGAAACAGCAGTACCAAAACAAGAAGTAACACAAATACTCAAAACACTACAATAAGAAAGAGTAACACGTCTACCTCCACTCAAAAAAGCACTTCTTCCTCTTCAGCTAAAAGAACGACTAATAACTCTACCAACACAAGAAATCGTAGATAAAAGAGTAGAGTAGTTGTTTAGGAATTTCAGTTTATTATGGTACTATTGCAAAAAAGTAATGGCTTAGTCCTTCTTACAAAACCTTAACCAACCTATCATAACCTATGCTAACCTATAAAAAAAAAGAAAAGGATTTGCCCTAATAAAGCACCTATGGGTGCCACACGTTTAACGGCTATGCCCTAATAGAACAGGCTGTGCCTGTGGCTATGCTCTAATAAAACACCCTCATGTAATGGCCATGCCCTTATAGAACAGCCTCGGGCTGTAGGAATTCGTATTCGTAGGCTTTTTGGGAGATTTTCTTGGCAAGAAGTTTTTGCTTTTCTCTTAGGTCGTTTATTAAGGTGTTGTATTTTTCGTCTGTGCTATTATTATTCATTCTGCCGTTCTTAGCCCTACCTTGAAAATACTCCCTAATATCATAAAAAGAAGCATCAGCGTTGGAATTTTTCTGAGAATGATAATATTTCCATAACTCTTTGGCTGAATCAAACACCTCCTTAGCCTCCAAAGAAAGATTGTTTATTATAGGTTCAGAAAAATCTATCGTATCTTTTTCTGTTATTTCATTTGTTGTTATACAAGTCTGTTTTTCCTTATTTGGCTTTATTTTGCCATTAAGAAAATCTATCATAAAATGACTTTTATATCTTTCTCTCGGTTTTACATCCTTTTCTTTAAATGGTATCCAATTATTTACACCTTCCTTGCTCCTTATCCTATTCTGACCATGAAACAATGTAAAAATCAAACAATCGCTTTGAAATTCTTTGTCTTTCTTCCAATCGTTATTTGGGTAAAAAAACTGGTCTCTGTTATTTAACCATGTCGCTTCAACACAAAGCCTTGTAGCAAAATAAATACAAGAAAACAATATATTATTTGGGGTTATTCTAAATTTGGCTATTCCTTTAGCATTTCCAGCACCTTTTAGTTTATGTAAGAAATCTATATTTACGTGAGCATTTTGTTGATAATCTGCGCCTATACAACACATTCCACCTATTTCTTTACCTTTTTCATCTATATATAATTTGAGCCATTGGTTTAGATATTTTAAATTTTCTTTATTCTTAATTACCTTTTGCTCTTGAAAAACTCCATCCTTATCATATACTTCTGCTGTTATGCTTTCAAATTGCTTCTTTTTATTTGTATCCCAAATAAAAAAACCTATAGGAAAATCTCCTTTTACATTATCAAAACTTTTAGCAGGTACAAGAAAAAGACTTTTTAACTCGGCTTTAAAGACATTGCGAAAATCTTTAAAGTTACTTGCTTGTAGTATCTTTAAAGTTGAAAATTCTGCAAGCAAGCAACCCGGTATTTCTTTGTATATCCTTATTAAAAATTGTACAAAAAGTTCTCTAATACCTTTCTGTAGAATATCTACATATTTTTGGTGGGTTATGGTAGTATTGGATACTTGTGGCTTGTGTTCTCCACTACCAGTTATAGTTGTATTTGTGGCTGCTTCCGCATAGGGAGGGTTAATGTAAATAACAAGTCTTTTGCGTTTTTCCTTATCGTTTATTATCTCTTGTAAGGAAGAAGGTAGTTTGTTGAAATCATCATTCAAAAAATCAAATTGAAATACATGCTCTTCTAAAAGATTGGACGCATTGGACTTTATTTTTTCTCGCATAACATCTACGTCCGCCATATCTAAGGTAGAAGCATAAACTCTATATTTTTCAGTCAAACCATTTAACAAATTGCCCGTTCCTGCTGCACAATCCCAAATATAGTACCCCTCTTGCCAATTCTCGCCCAAAACATTAGCAAGATACTTTTGAGATAACTCTACCCATTTTTGCGGAGTGTAGAACGCACCCTTCCTTATTCTAAAATCTTGAGGAATAAGTATATCTCGCCTATCTATAATATAATTCCAATATTCTTTCTTTGGTGGTCGCTCGTATACATTCCAAAACCTTTTGTATGCCCTTTGACTATCTGTAAAACCATATTCAAAAAACAATTCCCCTAATGTACCATCGCTACCAGCCTTTAACTTATATTTGCTATATTGTAATACAACCCTAAGTTTTTCCAAAAGGGTATTGTCCTCTTCGCTTATCAAATCAGCAAGATAAAAATCAACATCAAGTATGCCTCTCTTTTTTGCTTCATCCCATGGAATTGATATTGTAGGTTTTACTCTTTCCAACCATTTTTGATAGATGAAATAAAAATTATTCTTATCTACAAGAATTTTCCTATCCTCAAAATCTTTATTATTTAAATTTTCCTCTATAAATTCTTTTAACTCATTCTTATCTTGGGCATAATAAAATAACAGACTTTCTTTTTCCAAGTTCTCTTTGATAAGAGAGTATAAAAGTTTAAAATATTTGCTCTCGTGGTCACTTGCGGTTATGTTCCAATTAAAATCATTCATGGAAAAAACGTGTTGCACTTTATCCCAACTAACAAAGGCAATCTTTTCAGCATCAAAAGCAACCAAAAACAATGGCGGTGCATACTTGTTAAAGGTCTTTGCTTTGCCTATGGTAAGAATTAACTGCACAAAGGAAGCGTAAATATCAGCCTTAACTCCTCGCTTTGCCTCACCCCATACCAATGAAATGGTCTCCTCCCACAAAGTCATTTGATTTTTTTCCAAATTAGGCTTTGCGCATACACAAAAATCTATATTTCCTATTATCTTTGTGCAGTCGTATGCCCCAAATAACTCTTTGGCCACTACATTCTTTATCTCCTCTTCCCTCGCATTCTTTATTTCCATAAACAACTCTTTTTCTTTTCCTTTGCAAAGTTACAAAAAATTATTATTCCCTCTTATAAAAGAACCGCCATAAGTTATATAGACTATCATAACTCATTATAAACAATTGCTATATTATCAAAAATAATGATTTTGCCCCAATAAAACACCCTGAGGGTGCGGCTTTGCCCTTATGCTACCCCATAATAACCTATCATAACCTATGCTAACCTATAAAAAATCGAAAAAAAGTAATGGCTTTGCCCTTATAGAACACCTTGCGGGTGCACCCTGTGGGTGCAAAATCGGTTTACTGAGAATCAATAAGTTACAAATAAAAAGTGTGCACGCGTTTGGTCAGGTCAAAAAATGTTCGTAACTTTGTAAGAGAAAAAGATACCTACCTCAAAATTAACGATTTTTATCCTTATAACTACTTGATAATCAATAAAAACGAATCTTCGTTTCGAGAAATCGAAACGAAGATTCGTCGAAATAAAACGAAGATTCATTTTTGCAAAATCCCAATTTTGAAAAATTTTTCTTCAAAAAACTCTTCGAAAATGCTGAAAATCAAGAAAAATGCCCAATTTTACCCTCTCGAAAAATGTTATCTCATTGATAATTAACACAACTTCTTTATTTTTGCTTTTAAATAGGTATTTACGAAAAAACTGAAAAATTTTTTTACCTTGTGTTTATTTATCTTATAGTGCTTCCGTTTTTAAATTGCTTTT
>CAZVEO010000016.1:0-29665 GCA_964626385.1 uncultured Bacteroidaceae bacterium | reverse complement strand
GTGGTAGGGCTGTTTTTCTCTTACAAAGTTACGAACATTTTTTGACCTGACCAAATGCGTGCACACTTTTTATTTGTAACTTATTGATAATCAGTAAACCGATTTCCTCATTTTTATCGTTAGTTTTGATAGGTTGTTATAGGTTAGCATAGACGCAAAGCTTTAGCCTCAGGCTTTTTTGTAGACGCTAAGCGTATTACTTTTTTTTTAACGGCTTTGCCCTATAAAACAGGCTAAGCCTGTGCCCTTATAAAAAAGCCTGTGGCTGCAGGCACAGCCTGTTTTATAATGACAAAACCGTTACTTTTTTTTATTTTTTTTCTTACACCGAGTTAGCGTTAAGTTAAGTAGTTTTGCATAAGTTCAATAAGTTAATAATCAGTTAAGATAAGAACAAAGAACAACATTCACAGGCTGTTTTATTATCTATTTTTTAAAAACCGTTTAAGACAAACAACAGCATATACACTTATAAGAATAGTATTTATTACTATACGTATAATAGTGTTTGGAAATGTATGTTGTACATAAAACATAATAGAATACAATACTAAAGCAAACAAAATGTAAAACAAAATTATTTTTACTTTATAATTAACGGGATAGTACTTTTGTCCTATTAAATAACATATTAAGGAAATAGAAAAATAACAAATTAGCGTAGTCCAAGCCGCACCTTTGTAGCCCATAACAGGCACAAAAAAATAATTACCCAAAAGTGTAATCACTGCACCAATAATTGCTATATAAGCTCCGTATTTGGTTTTGTCGCTAACCTTATACCAAATGGAAAGATTGTAATAAATACCGAGGAAAATATTAGCCATCAAAAGTATAGGAACAATTGCTATGCCTACTCTGTAATTTACACCTATAAAGTATTGAAAAATATCTATATACCCCATAACCAAAAGAAAAACAAAACACAAAAACATAACAAAAACTGTCATTACTTCAGAATATGATTTTTTTGCATCTGTTTGTTTCATTTTGGAAAAGAAAAAGGGTTCGGCGGCAAACTTAAACGCTTGAATAAACAACGATATTACTATACTTAATTTATAGCACGCTCCATAAATACCTATTTGACTCATCTTATATGAGGCTATTTGCTCCGGTTCTACAATATTGTTTGGCACAGAAACAAGGTGTTTTAAGGCAATGCGGTCAAAAGTTTCGTTTACCATACCAGCCAAACCACCTATCATTACAGGAAAACCATATAAGAGCATCTTCTTTAAAACTTTAAAATCTATTTGCCATCTAAATTGCAAAAACTGAGGCAACAAAAGTAAAAAAGCAATAAAAGAGGCTAAACAATTGGAAATAAATATATAAAGCACCAAATCATTAGGGTTAAACCATTTGGTTATGAAAACAAAATCTTTGTTGTACAACACAGGGCATAGAGCAATAAAAAACAGATTGAAAACTATATTTGAAAAAATATCAACACTTTTGACCAAAGCAAAACTTTTGGCTTTGTTTTCTCTTCTTAGTAGTGCGTATGGTATTGCCCTCAAAGCATCAAGCGAGATAATAATAAGAAACAATGCAATATATATTTTGTGGTTAGCATAGTCCATAGCCGAAGCAATCGGAGAAAGCAAAGAAAAGGTTATAATAAGAAAAAGAGTTGTACTTATCATCAAAGAAAACAAAGCGGTATTGTAAACCTTTGATTTGTCATAATCTTGGGAAAAACGAAAGAAAGCCGTTTCCATTCCATATGTTAGTATTATCATAAGAAAGGAAACATAAGCATATAACTCCGAAACTACTCCATAGTCTTGCGTTGCTATGTTGTAGGTATATAAAGGCACAAGAAAATAATTCAAAAACCTACCCACTATGGTTGGAATACCATAAACAGCAGTTTGAGAGGCTAATTTCTTTATATCGTTATTATTTTTTGCCTTTTCCATTTTTGTTATAGAAATGTTCATTTCTTACAAATAAGATTAATTCCTAATATACATACACCTTTGTTTCACTTTATTCAATGCCAAATAACACAACCACCCTATCAACACCCCCAACAAAGCACCGCAAAACACATCCAAAGGGTAATGATAGCCACAATAAACACGAGAATAGCCTGTAACAATTGCCCAAAATGAAACTATGATTGTAAAAAACACATAAATACCTCTATATTCCCCCACTCTTTTAATTCCTTTCCATAAAGAAAAAAGAGCAAAGGTTAAAACCGAAAAAATGTTTGTGGCATGAGAAGAAACAAAACCATACTTTCCTCCTTTGTACCAAGTAATTAAATCTCCGTGTTGAAGTTTTAGTGTAAAAACATTGTTCAAAGCATGTGAAGGACGCAGACGACAAACAACATCCTTGAAACAAACAACACTTATTCTATCCGAAAGAGCAATTGCTAATCCCAAAAATATCAAATAAAAATACCAATGTTTAAACTTATTTTGCCAAATCAAAAAAACAGCAATAAGCACAACAAATATTTCTATAAACAAAGAATTAGAGAGTATAGCCATAACATAGTCCAAAAAACTTGACCTATGGTGATTTATCAAATAAAACAAAGAAGTATCCCAAGAAAGTATTTTTTGTAACATACTTTACATTTCAAGTTTTTGATAAATTAAATCTTTTAAATCACTGATACCTACTCCTGTTACAGAAGAAATTATTATTGTTTGTATATCTTTTGGCAAAGTTTTTTGTATTCTATTTTTGGTCTCTTTATCTATAATATCGCACTTTGTAACAGCAAGAATACGTTCCTTGTCCATAAGAAAGGGATTGTATCTTTTTAACTCACTAAGCAAAATTTCATATTCTTTAACAATATCTTCAGATTCAGCTGAAACCATAAAAAGAAGTATGGAATTTCTTTCTATATGCCTTAGAAAACGAAGGCCAAGTCCTTTACCCTCAGCTGCTCCCTCTATAATACCCGGAATATCAGCCATAACAAAGGATTTTTCATCTCTATATTTGACAATACCAAGATTTGGTACAAGAGTAGTAAATGGATAATCGGCTATGCGTGGCTTAGCCGCAGAAACAACACTTAACAAAGTACTTTTGCCTGCATTTGGAAAACCAACAAGCCCTACATCTGCAAGTATTTTCAATTCCATTATTACCCAAGTTTCAATACCCTCTTCTCCCGGCTGAGCAAAACGCGGAGTGCGAAAGGTTGAGGATTTAAAAAAATCATTACCCTTGCCACCACGTCCTCCTCTGAAAAGTATTATTTCTTGGGCATCTTGTGTAACCTCACAAAGAACCTCTCCCGTTTCTGCGTCTTTGCAAATTGTACCCAAAGGCACTTCTATTATACGGTCTTTCCCATCTCTTCCATGCATTAGTTTTTGACCTCCGTTTTCTCCGTCTTCAGCAAAAACATGCTTGGTGTATTTCAAGTGCAGTAAAGTCCAAAGTTGTTTATTGCCTTTGAGAATTATATGTCCTCCTCTGCCACCGTCTCCTCCATCTGGACCGCCTTTAAAGTTTTTAGCCTCGTGTAACAAATGCATACAGCCAGCACCACCTTTACCCGAACGGCAATATATTTTTACATAATCAACAAAATTACTTGCCATTTTTTATACCTTATTTTTACTTATTTTTTATCCGACTTAAAACTAAAAATTTAAAACATATTACCTTTGCAAAATAAAAGCGATGTGCAACGCAAAGAATTACAAGTTATCTATTATTTGACAGATAGCTTGAGAAATTTTTTCAATATCGGGGTCTGAACCTTCCACTGAAAAATAAGAATTCTTTTTCTTTTTATAAAAATCTGTCAAAGGTTTTGTTTTTTCTTCGTAAGCGAGAAATCTACCTTTTATAGTTTCCTCATTATCATCTTGTCTTCCCTCTATTTCTGCACGTTTCAAAAGCCTATCCAAAAGCAACTCTTTTTTTACATCCAACTCTATGACAGAAACATTACCTCTAAACAAACTTTCCAATATCTCATCCAAAGCCTCAGCCTGTTTTATGGTGCGAGGAAAACCATCAAGCAATATGTCTTTATCATTGTGTTTTATTATAAAATCTTTTATCATACCAACAATAATCTCATCGGAAACCAACTCACCCCTATTGATAATTTTCTCTGCCTCTATGCCAAGCGGAGTCTTGTTTTTGATTTCTTCTCTAAGTATTTCTCCAGTTGAAATATAAGCCAAATCATACTTATCTCTCAAAATTTTGCTTTGAGTACCCTTACCTGCTCCGGGTGCTCCCAAAAGAATTATATTTTTCATTGCTATACTACTTTTTATATATTTATAAATAGTTGTTTATTTTCTTTAAATAAAGTAAAAGTTTATTCAAATTTTATCTCAAAATCATTTCTTTTTACATCTTGTTCGTCGATCATTCTCTGAATTTTTTCATCCATTTCTCTACGCTTGCGCTCTTGTTCGGTTTCATGTTTGCGTTTCCACCATTGAGTATTGCCAAACAATTTTTCCATCAAAGTTTTTTTCTTTTCTATACTTTTTGATGGTTTTTCTTTTGATGTATCTTTTGTTTGTTTGATTTCGTTATTTGATTTATTATCAATTGTTTTATTAGAATTACCAGCACTTGTATTATCTGTTAAAAGATAAAAACTGTCCTCATTTACATAATTTAATTCATATAATTCAATAATATCTATCAAAAGATTAGCATAATTTGGATTTGTTGCATAACCACAGTGTTTTAACCCTGTAGCCCAAGATTTGTAATCATTTATTTCTAAATTAAATAGTGAAGCGTATCTCTTATTATTTTTTAGAAACAAAGAATGGTCAGTAAAACTTTCTTCGGCGTTGTTATATACACGAAAACAATCGTTTTTTTTGTCATCATCTTTATAAGTTTTAGCTCCTGTCCAATTGCTATGGCACTTTATGCCAAAATGATTATTACTCTCTTTTGCCAAAACACTTCTTCCACTACCTGACTCTATTATTCCTTGTGCTAAAGTTATACTTGCAGGAATACCATATTGATTTTGATTCTCTATAGCTATGTTTCTATACCGTAAAATATATTGTTCTGTTGCTGTTTTGTTCTGTCCTACAACAACAAAAAAAGCAAATATAAATAGCCCAAAAATAAAAACTCTTTTCATCTCCTTAATAATTTCTCTAACCTTTTATCTACCCGCAAAATTACAATATTTTTTCTTCTCTATTATTGTCTTTTCTAAATAAAATACCATACACAAAAAGAGTTAGAGACAACATATCGGCTGCCCCACCCGGCGAGATATTTTCTTTTATAAATTCATTGTTTAACTTTTCTACTTTCAACAAGGAAAAATTTTCCAACAACGACTTTGCTCTTTGTTTGACTTGCAGAGCAACTTGTTTTCCTTTCCTATAATATATATTTGTATCGTCCAAATCACTCATAATCAAAAGCAATAATTTTATCAAAGACTGATTGTCAAAACCATTATCTTCTATAAAAGGCAACCATTTTTCAAAAAGCAAACCATAGCCCTCCATTGCCGAGGATAAAGCGCCTTTTATCTTATTTTCTTCCAATACTTTTTCTCCATGAGTATTATGAGGTTGTAAAAAATTAATAGACAATAACTTTATCTGGTTTTGCAAAAGTATTTTATCTACAAATCCGTGTTCTTTATATACTAATGTAGCAGATACCAAAACCAAACCCATAGAAAACAATGCACCTTTATAAGTATTTACTCCGCAAGTTGTGGCAAACATATTTTTTTCTGCTTCAAGACCTATTGTTTGAATATTCTTTATAGATAAATTTTCCTCATTATAAGCCAAGTAAGAAAGTTTATAAAAGTAAGGGTGTAAGGCTTTAATACTTTTATTCATAAGATAGTAATCCATATCCCTATGTGCGCCAGTGTCTTTCTTGTCTACCAAACCCGGCTTTGGCGTTGTGTCCAATTCCATAGTTATACTATAAGTAGCAAGAAAACTCATTAAAGAAGGAATGGAAGAAGCATAGGCAATCTTACTTGCATTTGGAAAATCAAAATTTTCAAGGTATTTCCTTAATTTTGAAGCAGAAATAATACCGATTTCATTTTCCTTTCTTTTTATCTCAACAAACTCTATATTATTATTTGGCAAAACTTTTGACATCAATATATTATATTGATTAGTTAAAGCATCGCTTGGTTCTGTACCCACAAATCTTTTTTTTATATCTAAACTTGGAACTATATGCTTGACAAACAAATCTAAGTCCAAAGAAATTTGAGTTTGGCTTGCTGAATTTAACTCTTTAAGAAAATATGTCGGAAAAGTAGCCTCAGATATTTGATAATCACTGCCTTGACAAATAATAACATTGCTAATGTCTTTTGTTCCGTCTTTTATCATCTGTAATCTTTCTGTATAGGGGAACACGCTCCTATCCTCTTTCACCACTATTATATAAAGATTATCTACTTGACAAGCCGCTTTTTCCACAAGGTATCTATGTCCATAGGTAAAGGGGTTGGCATTCATAACAATACAACCATTCTTACCCTCTTTTTTTAAGGAAGTCAAATAATTGCAATACTTTTTTAAACCATCTCCATTTTCTAAAAGTATTGCTTTATCTGAAGTTGCTAAAATTTTGAAAGCAAGAGATGTAAATATCTCCTTATTTTGAGGTTTAGTAAATACTTTTATATCTGTTTCGCCTTTATTTATGGCTGTCAAATAAAGATGAGAAATAAGTTTTGCTCCCATACCCGTTTGACGCAACTCATCTTCTATGGCAACACATTTGATAACACTCCCCTTCAAACCTCCCCCTCCAAGCAAAATATCACTATCTCCAACAAGAAAAACACCAGCATAATAATCAACCTCGTCCAATCTTAAATCATTTTTTGCCAAAAACTCCTCAACTCTTTGCTTACAAGATTTGATAACCAGAGGTATTTCTCTTATCTCAAAATTTTGCTGAAAAACATCCATACATCTTTTTTTTGTTAAATTTTGAAAACGCAACTTTATTCAAATTATTGTAAAATCAAAAGGGAGTTCATTTTTACTTTATCTTATTCTATCTCCACCTCATTAACTAAGGAAATTATTTCTTGTCCATATAAATCGACTTTCTTCTCTCCTATACCTTTGATTGTCAAAAGTTCTTTTATGCTTTGCGGTTTTTTATTAGCAATACCAATAATTCCCACTTGAGAAATAACCATATAGGCAGGTATATTATTCTGTCTCGCCGTTTCTTTTCTCCAATTAACAAGAGAGGTATAAAGTTTTACATTTTGCACATCTTCAGGTATATGCGTTTTTTCTTTTTTATTATCTTTTTTGTGTGAATCTGTTTTGTCTGTAATAGAATCTAACTCTATTTCATTGTCCTTTGCCAAAATAACGCTCCTATATTGCAAAAAATCAGATACAGAAAATTCATCTTCTTTTATAAAATTCAAATACCTAACTTTCACTTCTTTTGCAACAGATAACGATATTGTTACTTCATTTAGTTTTTGATTATCTTCTTTGTTGTCCAATTCTAAATCTACTAAGGATAAAATTATCTCGTTCAAAGGCAAAAGATGTTCAAGAAAATAGTATTTTGCCTTATAAACACGGTGTAAAATAATAGTTTTTCTTTCTTGATAAGAAATTTCTTTGTTATAGGTATGAATCATAAATTTTTGAAACTTCAAAGCAACTTGTTCTATATTTTTCTTATATATTTTTATCTTATTTATAGTATTTTGCGAAAATTGAGTAAAGACTTTATATAAAGAAGTTGAACACAATTTATTCAATTCGTTTATCGCAGCATTCAATTCATTAAAATCAAAAACAGAATACAACACTTTTATAAAATAGTTTTGCTTTTCCAATACCAATTGGTTATTATTTGGTTGTGAAGATAAAATCTTTGTATTAAAGTCTTTAATTTCATTATCTAAAATAATAGATGAGCAAGAGAAAGGCTCGGATAAAATCATTCCCTCCAAAGAACGACAACGAGAAAGAGCCACATAAACCTGTCCATGAGAAAAAGCTCTATTGGAATCTATTATTGCATTTTCAAAGGTTAGTCCCTGTGATTTGTGTATAGTAATTGCCCAAGCCAACTTAAGAGGTAGTTGAGTAAAAGTCCCTTTCTCTTTGATTATTATTTTATTACTCTTTTTATCTAAACTATATTCCAAATTTTTCCATGTATAAGGCACTACAATTATTTCTGCTTCATCCTCTGGACATTTTACTTTTACTTCATTATCCTCCAAATAGGTTACAACACCTATTTTGCCATTGTAATATCTTTTGGGAAACTCGTGGTCATTTACAAGAAACATAACCTGCGCTCCTATTTTTAGGTGTAATCTTTCCAAATTAGGAAAAGATGTTTCTGGAAAAATACCCTCCGTTATAGCCTCGTAAATTTTTTCTTCTTCCTTTAATTGATTGATTTTTTCAGTATTTATTCTATCCACTCTATTGTTGTGGCTACATAGAACAATATGATTTGGAGGAATATTATCTAAAATATTTTTTTGATACCTTTTATTTAATGTAAGTATATTTTCTTGCGAAACGTTATTACTCCTTACATGATTAAGTATTTTTATAAATTCTTCATCTAATTGCCTATATATATGTTGTAATGTTATAGTTATATAGTTTGATAGAAGTAAAGCACGAGAAGAGAAGAAGTAAAAACTATTATAATAAGGTTTTAGCATCAACTCCTCTTGTTCATTAGTAATAGGCGGGAGTTGGTTTAAATCTCCAATCATAAGTAATTGAACACCACCAAAATGTTTATTACTTCGTCTAAATCTCCTTAATATCACGTCTATAGCATCCAAAATATCACATCTTACCATAGAAATTTCGTCTATAACAATGAGGTCTAAACTTCTTATAATTTTGATTTTTGTTTTGGAAAATTTTCTAACCTCAAACTTAGAATGAGGAGGTATACAATGAAAAGGCAATTGAAAAAACGAATGTATTGTAACTCCTCCTGCATTAAGAGCTGCCACACCTGTTGGAGCAAGAATAACAAATCTTTTTTGTAATGTTTTGTCTAAACTTTTGAGAAAAGTAGTTTTACCTGTACCTGCTCTACCTGTAAGAAAAATATTTTTATCTGTATGTTGCAGAAATTCAAAAGCTAACTTTGTTTCCTTATTTGTATAAAAATCAGACATATAAATATTTTTCTTTTTAAAATATTATATTTTTATATTCTACATCATCCAAAAATAAGCCTTTTGCTTCGACAGAAAAACCAGCTTTTCTTCTATCCTTAGCCTCTATTATCCGACAAAACTCCTCTATACTTATCTTTCCTCTGCCTACATCAATAAGAGTACCAACTATACATCTAACCATATTACGCAAAAAACGATTGGCTTTTATTGTAAAAATCAAATAGTCCTCATTTTCTTCCCATTGCGCATAATAAATTTCACACTCAAAATTATTAACCTGCGTATTTACCTTTGAAAAAGAAGTAAAATCACTGTAATTACGTAACAAATAAGATGCTATATTCATTTGTTGCAAATCAAGTTTAGCAGGATAGAACCAAGAAAAATCACTGTTAAAAGGTTGTTTTGTCTTTGCAATATAATACTTATAGGTACGAGAAATAGCATCAAATCTTGCATTAAATTCTGTTGCAACTTTTTTTATTTCAAATATTTTTATATCTGTAGAAAGATATATGTTTATTTTTCCTACCAAACGCTTAATCTCTTCATCTGTCATATTATTAGCGTAAAAATGAGCAACGTATCTTCTTGCATGCACTCCAGTATCTGTCCTTCCGCAACCAATTATCTGTATGTTCTGCTTCAATAGATTGGAAAAACAAATTTGTAAAGTTTCTTGTATGCTATTAGCATTGGGTTGTACTTGCCAACCATGATAGTTTTTGCCATTGTATTGCAATAAAATAGCATAATTTTGTTTGTCATTATTCTGTAAACTTTCTTGATGAGAAGATAATTGTTTTGTTTGCTCCATTGCTCTTAATAGTTTTTAGAAAACGAAATTACAAAAATATCATCATTTGCTATTATACCACTATACTTTGTTAAATATACCTCTTAATTATAGGCAATGTTTTCAGAATCATAAACAAAGAAAATATAACATAAAATAAAGTAAAAAATAAAGAAGGTATATGTGTTATTTTCTGTAAGTTATAACTATCTCCTGCTTTTTTACTTGATGAAAGATTAATATATAATAAAGACAAAGTGGAAAGAAAATTTTCAATAAGCAATATACAAGCATAAAAATAAAGTGTGATTTTTTGTAAGTTTAAAGCATTTGGAGCAAAAAGTAAAACAATGTTTATTAAACAAAAACCTACAATCCAACTAACTCCAAAAGAATTTCTTATATACAAAACCAACGCTATAAGACTCAGAATAATAAGAATATAAAGGACAAGATTTATATGCGAGTAATTAATTTGATAAACAATAAAATAACCTAATAAAGAGGGAAGAATATAACCAACAAAAGAAATAAAAAAAGATTTAATTTTACTCTTACTTTTTGTTGTACAAGAACCTGAACCATCAGTATTTATATTAATTGACTTAACTTTTTGTCCAAGCAATAGAGCAACTAAGGCATGAGAAAATTCATGTACCAAAGTGTTTAAAGGTTGTAGTATAAATTTAAAATACTTGCTCCTTATCAATAAAATGGTTATGATGGGTATTGCCACTATAATTATTTTCTGCATATTTTTTTTTGAAAAAGCGTAGAAATCAAAGTATTATCTCGCATAAGCGCTTAAAGATATATCTGCAAAATCACCTCTACGAAATTTAAACATTCCACAACCTCCGACCATTGCAGCATTGTCTGTTGTATAGGAGAATTTAGGAATAAAGACTTTGCAATTGTATTTAGCCCCCAAAGAAGAAAATTCTTTTCTCAGTAAACTATTTGCAGATACTCCTCCTGCTAAAGCAATGGTTTTTATTTTTGTATCTTTCAATGCCTTTTCAAACTTATACAACAAAGTTTCAACAATATTTTTCTGCACTGAGCATGCTATATCTTTCAGATTTTCTTCTATATAATTTGGGGTTTCTTTTAGTTTATCCCTCAGAGAGTACAATATACTTGTTTTCAATCCAGAGAAACTATAATCATAACCTTTGATATGACTTTTTGCAAACTGCAAAACAGGTTTTCCCTCTTGTGCAAGCCTATCTATGTGAGGACCTCCAGGATAGGGCAAAGAAAGTATTTTAGCAGTTTTATCTATTGTTTCTCCTGCAGCATCATCAATTGTTTTGCCTAAAACTATCATTTCAGAATCGGAATTGACCTGTATTATTTGAGTATTACCTCCTGAAACCAAAAGACACAGATATGGAAAAAAGGGAACTTCTTGCTCTTGATTGTCTTTTACAAAATGAGCCAAAACATGTGCTTGCAAATGATTAACGTCTATTATAGGTATATTCAAACCCAATGCCATTGTTTTAGCAAAACTTACTCCCACCAACAAAGACCCCAAAAGACCCGGACCACGAGTAAAGGCTATGGCGGAAAGTTCTTTTTTCGTTATATGAGCCTCTTTTAAGGCTACTTCTACCACAGGAACAATATTTTGTTGATGCGCCCTTGAGGCAAGTTCGGGTACAACACCACCATATTTTTCATGTACTTTCTGAGAAGCCGTAATATTGCTAAAAACCATAAAATCATCCCTTATTATAGCAGCGGAAGTATCATCACACGAAGACTCTATTGCAAGAATATATTTACTCATTTCTCTTTCTATTTCTAAGCAGATGCAAAGATACAAAATATTATTCTAAAACCAATAGTTAAAATAGGTACATATATAATAAATTGTAATACCCTACTAATACAATATCTTTTATAAAAATTAGCATTTTTTATTTTCAACTGACATAAATTGACACTACAAGTAAGTACCTTTGCAAAGTAAAAAAAAATTATATAAATTGTTTATTTACTTATTAACAAAAAAAATGAAAACATCAAAAAAGATAGGTCATAGTGATTTAGCAAACATTCTGAACGTTGAGTGTAACAGAGTGAGTATCAGTTTAAAAGATGGTGATGAGTTGTACGTAGCACAATTGGTAGGGGGTAGATTACCAGAGGGTACGACTACACTACCAGAGGGCTTTTCTTTGAAATGGTATAAAATAACACTTAAATAATATTATAAAAAATATCAATAAATGGCAAATCAAAGGTAGATTATATATTGAATAGATATAATTAAGTAATAAATATATTATTTCTGAAACAAAGACTTGCAATAATAGATATTTATAGAAAGTTTTTGTTTTATTCTGTTTTACTAAAATTAATAAAAAATGAAAAGAAAGAAAAACAATTCTAAGTATAGAGGTGGAAAAACAATGGTGAGAATGGAAATAGAAAAAATGCAAGCAGCAGGCAAGCCTCTTACTTGTGAGATGTATAAGAAGATGGCAAAAAAGGCACTCAGAGATACATCTATAACAAAAGAGGAGTGGGATAAATTACAAGACTGGGAGCAAATGTATCTGTATCTCGATTGTAGGAAGATATGGCGTGAGTCTATTGTTATATATATAGTTTTGGGTGTAATATTTGCAGGAACAACGACAGTAGGTATAGCCTTAGGTATATATTTAGATGAAATCTTAATAGGGGTACTGATTATATTAGGATTGCCTTTGTTTGTATTAGGAGGCTTTTTTGGGGCAGGTAGTGGATTGTAAATAATAATTAAATAGAATTTAGTTTGCGGGCTTTGTTAAAAAAACAGAGTCCGCTTTTTTATTAACAAAACGCTAAGTCAGTGTAAAAAAATGATGAAAAAAGTAACGGCTTTGCCCTTATAAGACACCCTACGGGTGCAGGCACAGCCTGTTTTATATAGGCAAAGCCGTTACAAATAATTTTTAATGGCTATGCCCTATAATACACCCTACGGGTGCAACCTATGCTAACCTATCAAAAAAAAAAATAACGGCTATGACCTTACAAAACAGGCTGTGCCTGTAACCCATAAAAAAGAGGCAAAAAAAAAAATTTCGGGAAATTGCGTAAATACCCATTTAAAAACAAAAAACAAGGGTACTACTATTGATTATCAATAACTTAACTTTTTTAGAAGGGTAAAAATTGGGCATTTTTCTTGATTTTCAGCGTTTTCGAGAGATTTTTTGAAGAAAAATTTTTTGAAAACGGGATTTTACAAAAATGAATCTTCGTTTTATTTCGACGAATCTTCGTTTCGAGAAATCGAAACGAAGATTCGTTTTTACTGATTATCAAATAGTTACAAAGGTAAAAAATGGAAATTTTCTATTAGGTATCTTTTTCTCTTACAAAGTTACGAACATTTTTTGACCTGACCAAACGCGTGCACACTTTTTTTTTATAACTTATTGATAATCAGTAAACCGATTTTTTATTTTTTCTTTTTTTCTTTTTTTTGTTTTTTTTGTTTTTTTATAGGTTATTATAGGTTAGCATAAGTTATCATAGGTTGTTATAGGCTCTAACTCATGCTAACCTATCAAAAGTAATGGCTTTACCCTTATAAAACAGGCAGTGCCTGTGCCCTATAAAACAGGCTGTGGGTGCAGGCTGTGCCTGTTCTATAATGGCAAAGCTGTTAACTTTATAGGTTAGTATAGGTTATAATGGGTTGGTATAAGTTAGCATAAATTGAGATAAGGGCAAAGCCGTTACCTTTTTATTCTTTCTTACACCGAGTTAGCGTTTTTTTATTGACTACAACACAACAATGTTTACACCTAAACCTTGTGTAAAAATCTTATTCCAGTGTATCCAGTGGTTATAATAATAGTAGTTGAAATAAGTAATATAAACATCATTTGTTGTAACCAAATAGTACATTTCAAGTTTAATTTTTTTGAATTTACGTTGAACACTTAATCCTAAATCCAAATGAATACGGACAGCATTTTGATGATAATAGTTATGTGGGTAGTAGTTTGGAAGTTCCGACCATGTATAATTGGATTTTATCTGTTTTGTAAAAGTTATATTTGTAAAAAATGGCTTAAAAGCAAATTCCTTGTTTCTTATTTGAAAATCTATATTCCATGGCTTATACCCTACTCTTGCTATAATATTATGAATATCCCTTCCTGCTTTGGAGGAAGAGGTATAACCATAACCTATGTCCAAATATAATTTGTCCCTATAAAGATAATACCCTGCACATGAGGAAAGAAATCCCATATTGCCTGCATACTGCACATTCAAGTAGGAAGGCACATACCATTTTTTTTCTTTTTGAATTGTATCGTTCTGAGCATAAGATACCTTATTATTAATTAAGCAAATAAGTATAAGAGAAAAGACAAATAGGTGTTTTTTTATTGTATTTTTCATAAATCAAATTTAAAAAGTTATATCATTAATAATAATGGTATCTTGCTTTATATCTAAACGTCTAATAGTATGATAACGAACACTTCCCGTTATAAGATATCTCACAATACTATTATCTAATAGTGTATCTTGTTTTAGGTCTGGTATATGCAAATGTCCATGTATGGAAAGTCTTGTATTACTATTTTCAATTACACTTTTAAAAGCACGCTGTTGTGTTTTAAAATACATTTCATCCCAATAAGGAACATGGGAAATTAAAATAATATGAGTATAAGGCTCTGAAGTGTCATTTAGCTCTTGCTCTAACCACTCAAAATCAGGGTCTTTAACCGTGTTTTCCCAAATATTATCATCAAAAAATACAAACTTGCAATTCTTATAAACGTAGGTATAATTTTCCTTGCCAAACATTTTTTTATAAATTGCTCTTCCGTTTGCTACCAAATCATGGTTGCCTATAACAGTTAGATAAGGCAACTTTACTTCATTCATCAAATTCCACGTAAACTCAAATTCCTTAAAAAGCCCCTCGTTAGATATATCGCCACAATGAATTACAAAATCAGCATCTTTTTTCATAGAATTTATTTTTTTGCAAGCTTTTCTCAATTCTTTATAATATATATGTGTATCCGAAAGCAAAAAAATAGAAAATTCAGAAAACTCTTTAGTATTCTTTTCATCTAATTTTTCAATATTCTTTGCTGTCGTCTCTTGTTTTTCATCATCTACATGCTCGGCATAGACAGAGTATTCAAAATCATCATTGCAAGCACAGAAAAACCACATTGCCAATAAACACACCGAAATCAAATTATACTTCATACATTATATTATTTTCTAAAAAGGCTAAAAAATTATTATTCTTCTTTAATGGAAAAATAACCAAAAACTATTATTTATCAAAAAACGTTCCAATATCTCTATCTAACACATTTTTCCGTCTTATTATAAAAAAACGGACTGTGTTTTTGAAACACAGTCCGTAAACTAATTTTCTATTTATTATTCTTTATAAACTTTACCTTTTACAGTATTACTTATTTATTCTTATTATTTTTATTTCTTTCGTGTCTTTCAAGGTCTTTTGGCTCCATTGCCATTCTATCGCCATGCAACAAACCAGCAACTCCCTCTCTTTCTATATCCTCTCCTCTAAGGAAATCTACATCACACACTCCCGGCTCATAGTCCATAGGCTCAGTATAGGTTGTTATTACTCCCTCGTAGTTTCTAAGAACAACTTTACCCGGCGCTTGAGAAATAATATACTGAGGCATAACAGGAGTTTTACCTCCTCCACCCGGAGCATCAACAACAAATGTAGGTACAGCATAACCAGAAGTATGTCCACGAAGATTCTCTATTATTTCTATTCCTTTGCTAACTGTTGTACGAAAATGCTCCAAACCCATAGATAAATCGCATTGATATATATAATAAGGTCTTACTCTCATTTGTACCAAGCGTTGAACAAGTTTTTTCATTACTCTTGTATCATCATTTACTCCTCTCAACAATACGCTTTGATTTCCCAATGGAATACCTGCATTGGCTAACTTAGCACAAGCTTCAAAGGCTTCAGGAGTACATTCATTAGGGTGATTGAAGTGTGTATTCAACCATATAGGATGATACTGCTTAAACATATTAACCAACTTATCTGTTATTCTCATAGGGCAAACAACAGGAGTACGAGAACCTAAACGTATAATTTCTACATGAGGTATGGCTCTAAGCCTCTTTATAATACTTTCCAATACTTCATCACTTACCATAAGACAATCTCCGCCAGAAAGCAAAACATCTCTAACTTGTGGCGTGCGGGCAATATAATCTATACCTTGTTGAATAAGGTCTAACCCAACATTAGCATCTTTTTGTCCAGCAAAACGTCTACGAGTACAATGTCTACAATACATAGAACACATATCTGTAATAAGGAAAAGTACTCTATCGGGATATCTGTGAGTAATACCGGGAACAGGAGAATCCTCATCCTCATGCAATGGGTCGAGCAAATCGGCAGAGGCTTGATGAGTCTCCTTTATAGAAGGAATTGCTTGACGGCGTACAGGGTCATTAGGGTTATTGGGGTCTATAAGCGAAAGATAATAAGGAGTAATAGCCATTCTCAGTGTTTTAAGTGCTACTCTCACTCCTTCTTGTTCCTCTTCTGTAAGTGATATATATTGCTTTAATTGGTCAAGTGTTTCTATACGATTCTTGACTTGCCAATGCCAATCGTTCCACTGCTCGTCTGTTACTTGTGGAAACAACTCTTTTCTTCTATTTACTTGCATAATGCACCTAATATATTTTTAAAGTTTTTTACTCTACTTGTGTAATATTTTTTGCAAAGTTACAAAAAAATACAAAAAATTATAGCGAACTAATAAAAAAATCATATCTTTGCACAAAATATAACATAAGACAGACTTGTAGCTATGAAAAGATTATTTGTCATATTACTCATAATAGGTATATTGATGCCGAGTGCATACGCGCAAACAAGAAAGAAAAAGAAAAAAACAACAAAGCAGGTTAAAATAGAAGCGCCTTCCGAAATAGCTTTGCCTCAAAGGTCAGCTGATTGTTTGTTTGCGGTTAATTTGATGTTAGACTCTGCCTTTGGTCCAACCGAACCTCTTAATGGTTTTGGTTTTGTAAATGATATTAAAAGAGATGCACAGACCAAAAACGTTTTTGAAAGAGAACACAACACCGTTTGGTACAAAATCAATTGTCCATACGATGGAAAACTTATTATTGATATAAAGCCAAAAAGCGAATTGGATGACTATGATTTTCTTGTCTACAAATATACAGACCGATATTTTTGTAATAGGGTAGAGAAAAACAGAATCAAACCTTTGCGAAGTGTTATGTCTTCTCCTAATGCTTTGGTTAAAGGTGCTACGGGCTTGTCTTTAAAAGGCAATTTAGCAAACATTCCAAAAACTTCAGATGTTGCCTACGGTCGTTATATAGATGTTAAGATGGGAGAATCTTATATTATAGTTTTAGACAATCTGCAGGACGGAGGTTTGGGACATACCATAACAGCAGAAATAGTAACCGATTACAAACCTTTGTATATACAACCTATTGATAGTCTTTCCAAGCAAAGGACCACTGCAAACATAAGGGTAAAAGATATAAGCACAGAAACGGAAATTATGAATTTGACCAATGTTGGTAATACCAAAGTAAAGATATTGCCAAATAAAACTTATGATATTTATATTACAAAGAACGGTTATTTCAACTATCAAAGTCGGGTTAGTTACGCTGATTTGATAAGTCCAAAAGATAGTATATTAAGTGTACAGTTGTCAGAAATTAAAATAGGAGGAAATATACCTTTAAATGGTACTCTTTCCTTTGATAATACAGAGGATGGCACGGTTAAAGTATTACCAGATTGTTATAAGGTGTTGGACGGTATCGTAGAGATTTTGACCTCTTACCCCAATATAAATGTAGAAATAGTAGGAAGAATAGCAACCGATGGCTTAAATCTTAGATTGGACAACGAAAACAGTAAGAAAAGAGCCGATGCTATCAAAGATTATTTGGTGGAGAAAGGCATACCTGAAACTAATATTACCACGCGAGGCTCTTCAAACAAAGAATTATTAAAACAAATTGATAATCAAAATAAAGCAAAGATTACATTCTTCCCAGAGTGTGAGATTAAAATAAAAAGTTTGAAATAAAAAACTTAATAAATTTTGTCATAAGTGGTTTTTGTACTATCTTTGCAAAACAGAAAATGTTTCTGTGAGAATTGTCCCATAGTGTAGTGGCAACACGAGAGATTCTGGCTCTCTTAACTCAAGTTCGAATCTTGATGGGACAACTTGAAAAAAGACTAAAAAACATGAAAAGCCTGAAAGATACAATATTTTTCAGGCTTTTGCGTTCTCTCTATTAAAGATTTTGGGAGAATAAAAAATATGCCTTATCTTTGTAAATTATGAAAAAGAGTAATCACATAGCAAACTTTTACTACAAAAAGGAAACGTTTATACGTTGGCTTTTTATATTTGTATTGGCTTTTGGTTTTTCTTTAGAAAGTAAGGCACAAACAGATACAACGTGTTTTACCGATGGTTTTCAAGCCACTTTGACTGGAGATTCTATTGTGGATATGTGGGTTGTGGGGGCAATGAGCAATGGTTATTGTGGGTATGTTGAAATAAAACAATCTTCCACTGGAAATGTTTGGACTAAGGTTGAACATATAGATTATCAATTGTTTCAAGTTAATAATCATGTTTATGATACATTAAATTACAATTGCCGAGATACAATAACATATAGATTGATAGAATATACCTGCTATACTCCTATAGTAGAAATATGCGTAAGCACAGAGCGACAATTCGTTGTTGGAGATATAGAAATACCTGATATGCCTCAAAATGCTTTGGTTTCAATTGATAATAATCAAAAACTTACTTTTTCTTTTTCTGCCTCCTTAGCCGAAGATGTTATGGGGTATGTGATATGTAGGGGAAATCCTTGCGTATCATTGGACACTCTTTGGGGCAAAGACAATACTTATTATGTTTGTAATACTTGCGATGTGGAACAAATCAACGAACTTGCCATAATGTCTTTTGATTCTTGTATGAATACCTCTTTAAGAAGTGATAAAGTCAATAATATGGTACTCAAAGCTGAAAGGCAAGAGTGCTCTCAAAATATAGACTTATCGTGGAATGAGTATGTAAATATGCCTTCCAATTTAAATGGATACGAAGTACATTTATTAAACAATGGTGATATTTCTTTGCTCTATACACAAAATACAAGTGCAACAATAGATATTTCAAGTTACAATGGAAATTTGGAATTTTATATAAAAGCCATAGGCAATAACAATGCTTTTTTCGCAAATTCAAACAGAGTTACTATCAGTCAAACAGCCACAGATACATTAAAATATATGCGTTGGCAAAACGCTTCAGTAAATTTTGATAATAAGAGTATTACTTTACAAATAGAAGTAGATAACTCTATTCCTGTGGAGAACTACAAATTATACAGAAAAGAAGAAGGGGAAGAAAATTTTGTTTTCATTAAAGACATTGCCTATACGGGAGAAAGTATTCTATACATAGAGGATTACTTGAATAAAGATGCTTGTGGCAGGGTGTTTTATTATTATCTACAAGCCCCCGATAGATGTGGCAATACTTTTACCAACTCTCCTATTTGCACTACTTTTAAAGCAAATGTAGAAGAAATAAACACCTCAACAAATCGTATTACATGGACTTCTTTTAATCTATACCCAATAGAAAGGTATGATATTTATCGTTATGAGCAAGGAGATGTATCTCCTATAAAAGTGGGAGAATCTGTTATAAACTCATTTAATGATATACACGGAGGAATTGTTTCTTCAGCGGATAAATTATATTATTATGCAACTGCAATAGGAACAGATAATCAAAAAACAGCCAATTCCTCTCATAACTATTTGAAATATGAAACATTGTTTTTTATTCCTAATGCCTTTGACCCCACTGAGGGAAGAATAACAGAAATATCCACTTTCAAGCCCGTGGTTTCTCATATAAAGAAAGAAACTTATTTATTTACGATTTACAATAGATGGGGTACAACTCTTTTTTCCACTAATAAAACAGAAGAAGGTTGGAATGGAGAATACAAAGGTAAACTTTGCGAAGCAGGTGTTTATATTTACAAAATCAGATACGTAAATTCTAACGGTAAAATGGAAAATCGCTCAGGTACATTTATGCTATATAACTAACTTTTAAACAATACTTTGCTCTTTCCACTCTCCATCAAAATACATAAAAGTAGTAAAACCTTGTGATTTTAATTTCTCTATTGCATTATCAAAATATAAATCCGTTTCATCTCTTTTATGACAATCAGAGGAAAGACTAATTCGTATATTTTTTTCTTTCATATACTGCCACCAATCTTTTGATGGATAATAATCCGTATGTCTTTTCTTGTATAGCCCACGAGTATTTATTTCGCAAATAACATCATATTTTTTAATTTCCTCCAATAAAGAAATAATCATATCTTTATACCAAGGAGTTTGATTATTAAAAAAGCGTCCTTTGTTGTGCATAGTAACTTTATCAAGATGAGCAATCATATCTATTTTATTCTTGTGCATCATCTCTATTTGTTGAGAAAAATAAGCTTCACAAGCCCTTTTTATATCATTATCAAATATTTCCTTTAAACCTCTATCATAAACATTTGAATCATGCCCATCTATAAACCAAGTTTTTTGGCTTGTATTATGTTCTTTTACTTGATGTACACTACCTATTACGTATTCCAAACCATACTCTTTGGCTTGAAAAGAAATGTTTTCTTGTATATCACAAATAAAGTCCATTTCCATACCAACAAAAACCTTTATTTTATCCTCGTATTTTTTTTTCAAACGCTTGTATTCTGATATGTAAAGTGGAACATTTTTTTTCTTTATGGCAAAATTGTTTTCAAAAGGAACAGGGGCATGAGCCGAAAATCCCCAACAATCAAAATCTTTTTCTATAGCAGCGCAAAGCATCTCTTCCATAGAACTTTTGCCATCACAAAATAAAGAATGACTATGATAATTTGTTTTTAAAAGTTTGTTCATTGTAAGTCAGTTTTTTTGTCAATCTTCTGTCTGCAAAATTACAACTTTTTCCTATCTATACAGGGTCTACGTCTATGTATATGCGAATGGTGGAGTTTTCTTTTTGAGCCAAAAATTCTTCATTCCATTCTCTTAATCTACTTTTTGATAAGGAGTAAGAAATTTTGTTTTCTATTTTTAGCCAAATTTCTTGTATATAAAGATTGCGTATTCTTGCAATACTTGGTTCTTGCGGTCCAAACATACGAGCACCAAAAATTTCCCTTAACCTCAAAGCATATTGTAAGGCTTTGTTTCTTAGTTGTTCTCTGTCTTTGTGTTGAAGAGTTATCTTTATCATTCTACAAAACGGAGGAAAATTAAGCCTTTTTCTATCTATGATTTGAGAAGAATACATTCTCTTATAATCGTGTTCGCATACATCTCTCAATATCTGATTATAAGGGTCATAAGTCTGAATAATTACTTTGCCCCTTTTATTTCTCCTCCCTGCTCTACCGCTAACTTGAGTAAGAGTTTGGAAAGCTCGTTCGTAAGCTCTAAAATCTGGGTAATGCAAAAGAGAATCCGCATCCACCACTCCCACTAAGCCAACGTTATCAAAATCCAATCCTTTGGTTACTATTTGAGTTCCTGTAAGTATATTGACAGTTCCTGTAGCAAAATCTTTGATAATCTTTTCGTAAGCATCTTTTTGTCTTGTAGTGTCTATATCCATACGAGAGATTTTTGCCGTAGGAAAATAATTTTTTAATTCTTCCTCTATTTTTTCTGTTCCTATTCCCACTGTACGTAAAGAGTGAGAATGGCATTGAGGACAAAAAGAAAGCAACTCCGTGGTATGACCACAGTAATGACAATTGAGACTATGTGTATTTTTATGCAATACCAAAGAAACATCACAATTAGGGCATTTGGCTTCATAACCACATATATTACATCTTACACGCGGTGCAAAACCTCTCCTGTTTTGAAAAATTATCACCTGTCTTTTGTTTTCCAAACATTCATTTACAGCATCGTAAAGCATTTTTGTAAAAATGCCATACATTGCTCTTTGTTTTGTATATTCTTTAACATCTGCTATAAATATCTCAGGCAAAAGAGTTTTGGAATACCTGTGTTCTATGGTCAATAATTGATACTTACCCTGCAAACCAAGATAATAAGACTCTATGCTTGGAGTTGCAGAGCCAAGTATAGTTTTGGCTTTGAACAATTGAGCCAAATACATAGCGGCATCTTTTCCGTTATAGTGAGGCACAGGTTCTGTTTGTTTAAAAGAAGCATCGTGCTGTTCATCCACTATAACAAGTTTAAGGTTAATAAAGGGAAGAAAAACAGCGCTCCTTGAACCTAAAATAATATCAAAACGTTTGTTCTTGTCTTCTGTTTTACATCTTTGCCAAACCTCTGCCCTTTCCATTATAGAATATTTGGAATTATAAACACATATACGATTACCAAAATATTTTTCCAAACGTTGTATGAGCTGTGATGTTATGGCTATTTCAGGTATAAGATACAATATCTGTCCGCCCTCTTGCAAAACATAGTCAATTAACTTAATATATACCTCTGTTTTACCACTTCCTGTTACTCCAAAAAGCAAAGAAACAGGTTGGGTTTGCCAATGGTCTATTATCTGCTTATAAGCCAAAAGTTGCTCTTGATTAAGAGCAACATCTTCTACTTTTGAGGTGCTTTTAAGTTCTTTTAAACGTGATATTTCTACTTCACATTTATCAAACACTCCATTTTTTATCAAAGTTTTTATAGAAGAATCAGAGCATTGTTTTTCCAAAAGTTCGGTCTTACTTACCATATCTTTTCCCTGCAATAAGGAAAAAAAAGTAAGCAAAACCTTATTTTGAGAAGCATATCTATGGTTAGAGTCTAATCTTTCAAAAAGTTTTTTCCTTTCTTCTTCGTTGGAGTTATATGGCTCTCTAAGTTTTAAATAAGTTTCTTTTTTGGGGGTATAAATATTTTTTATCTCTTCGTCCGTTATCAAAACATCTTTTTCTATTAGTTTGGCTATCAAAGATATTAATTCTTTTGGAGAAAACGTATCCTGCAAATCAGCAATATTGACCTTACTTTTTTGACTTATGAGTAAAAATATTTTCTGTTCTTGCTCATCTAATAAAGATATATCACCAAAAAAATGAGGAGAAACTTGCAATACAGATTCACTCTTAAGTCTAAACGGAGCAGGCAAAGCGGCAGAAAGCACATCTCCTATATAAGCAACATAATAGGAGGCTATCCATGAAAAGAAATTTATTTGCAAAGGTGTCAATATAGGCTCATCGTCTATAATATCCAAAATATATTTTGTTGTATAAGCAGGTATCTCTTTAGTAATATTCACCACTATAGCAGAATATATTTTCTTTTTTCCAAATTGCACCGCAACCATTTGCCCCACAACCACCCTATCATTCAACACTCTTGGTACTCTATACCTGTAGGAAGAAGGTAAATGTAAAGTCAATATTACATCAACAAATAATATTTCTTCTTCCCCTTGCATCAGTCTTTATTAAAAATCAAAATAGGTCTATTGTTCTTGTATAAATACAAATCCTCATCTATTATAGCCCAAGAATCTATATCATTAAGATTATTTAGATATAGTCTTTCCATTTGTATGCCTTGTGTAGGACAAGCCATTTTAGTACTGCCTATATCTCTAAAAAGTATGTAATTTCTTTTTATAACAACCTGACTAACATAAGTATTACACCCTGAGCAACCACTTGCATATTCATTCTCGGGAGTAATTATTAGGGTTATTTTTTCTTGTCCTTCTTGATAGTTAATTTTTCTGTTGTTTAATCTATTAAGCACCCAAACTTTATTGTATATAGAGGAGTCCACCTCTTGCAAAGTAGTTTGTCCTACTACATCAAAAAAAAACAACATCAACAAAACTATAAAAACAATTTTCTGCATTCTTGCTTTTACTCTTTTTCTTATACCAAAAACCACGGCTTGAGTTCTTTCTCAAGCCATAGTTTTTCCTTTTATAAAAATTTTCTTTTTTTCAGTTTTACTTACGCTTTATTTGCTGAGCCTAAAACATTTTTACATTTGTGTATATAAAGCTCTTTTAATCTATCTCTTGCTGGTCCAAGGTATTTTCTTGGATCAAATACTTCTGGTTGAGCTTCAAGCACTTCTCTAACAGCTGCAGTCATAGCCAAACGACCATCAGAATCTATGTTTATCTTACATACAGCACTCTTTGAAGCCTCTCTTAATTGGTCTTCTGGTATTCCTATGGCATCCTTTAAGGCTCCTCCATGAGCATTAATACTCTTTACCAAATCTTGTGGCACAGAGGAAGAACCATGCAATACTATAGGAAAGCCTGGAATACGTTTTTCTATCTCGCGCAGAATATCAAATCTTAATGGAGGAGGTACCAATACTCCATCAGCATTGCGAGTACATTGCTCTGGTTTAAATTTGTTGGCTCCGTGACTTGTGCCTATAGAGATGGCAAGAGAGTCAACTCCCGTTTTCTTAACAAAATCTTCTACATCTTCTGGACGAGTATAAACATGCTCAGCCGCCTTAACATCATCCTCTATGCCTGCCAAAACTCCAAGTTCTCCTTCTACGGTTACATCATATTGGTGAGCATATTCTACAACTTTTCTTGTCAAGGCAACATTGTCCTCATAAGAATGCGCCGAACCATCTATCATTACAGAAGAAAAACCATATTCTATGCACGATTTGCAAAGCTCAAAAGTATCCCCGTGGTCTAAATGCAAAACAATAGGAATGGCATAGCCCAACTCTTTTGCATATTCAACCGCACCTTGTGCCATATAACGCAAAAGGGTTTGATTAGCATACTTCCTCGCTCCGCTTGATACTTGAAGTATAACAGGTGATTTGCTTTCTACACAGGCTTGAATTATGGCTTGCATCTGTTCCATATTGTTGAAATTGAAAGCAGGTATTGCGTAGCCTCCGTTAATGGCTTTTTTAAACAATTCTCTTGAATTGACAAGTCCTAAATCTTTATAGTTTACCATGATATTTCTGTGTTTTTATTGTTGTATTTGTTTTATTATGGTCAATAACTTATTGCCAAGAGTTTTACTTATTTTGGCTAAAGGCATACGTACTACATTTTCTCCATAACCCAATATTTCCAAAGCGGCCTTTATCCCCGCAGGATTTCCTTCTTCAAAAATAGCATTGGTAAAAGGCAATAAAGTATTGTGCAGAGCAATAGCCTTTTTCATAGTGCCTTTTAAGGCAAAATTTACCATAGAACTAACCTGTTTTGGAAACGCATTAGCAGTAACACTTATAACTCCCGAGGCTCCGCAAGCTATCAAAGGCAAAGTCAATGCATCCTCACCGCTAACTAAAGAAAAGCCTTCAGGCTTACACCTTAATATTTCCATACATTGCGACATATCTCCAGAGGCTTCCTTTATACCTATAATGTTTTTGTTTTCTTCTGCAAGTTCTAGTACTGTTTCAGCCTTTAAATTACACCCTGTCCTACCCGGTACATTGTAAATTATCATAGGCAAAGGAGAACTGGAAGCAACAAACCTATAATGAGAAAAGAGTCCTTTTTGAGAAGGTTTATTATAATAAGGAGCAACAGATAATATGGCATCAAATTCATTAGCATCCAAATGAGTTATTTTGCTGACAAGTTCTTTTGTATTGTTGCCACCCAAGCCCAAAACAACAGGCACTCTACCTTCAACATGGTCAAGCGTATAATCTTTTATAGCCGATATTTCTTTTTCTGTAAGTGTCGGGTATTCGCTCGTTGTACCCATACAGACCAAATAATCTACACCTCCGGCAATACAATTATCTATTATCTTGCCAAGACTTGCAAAATCTATATTCTCGTGCTTATCAAAAGGTGTTACAAGTGCTACTCCAGTACCTTTTATATTAAACTCCTTATTTGCCATAATTTATTATCTACTCTTTTTTTGTTGTTTCTCTTTTTTTTCAAGTATGTTACCTCTAATTGCAAAATTAAATTGTTTTTTTTTATAATAAAACTTTTCTTTGAGAAACTTTTATAATTTACTAAAGTTTTTATTCTATTTAGGTGCCTTTTTTATAAGAAATATTGCCACTAAACCAAACAAAACCAAAGGTATGCTTTCGCCTAAGATAGGAGAAAGATTGCCATTGGTAGAAGCAGCAACCATTATCTTCATCAAAAGAATAAGAATAAAAGCCAAAGCAATAGCTAAAGCAAGATTTGCTCCCATACCTCCTCTCTTTTTCTTACAAGAAAGCGTTACACCTATAATAGTCAGAATAATAAAAGCTATCGGGTTAAACAGACGTTGATATTTTTCTACTAAAAGTCCAGGAACAAGACTGCTTCCCTTCATTGTTTCTCTTTGTATAGCATTATTTAACTGAAAAAAATCTAAAACATCTACTTTAAACAACTTTGCATTAAAATCCAAAGGCTTTAGCCCATTTTTTATCCTCATGGTGTTGCCTTTGATTAATCTTTCCCGTCTTCCATCTATTTCTCTTATTGTATAATTGTACAATACCCAATCATTCTGCACGCTATCATATTTTGCTTCATCCGCTGTAATTTTTTTTACCACAGCATTCTTGTCAAAAATTTCTTGTGCAAACATATATCCAGTGTTATTCTCATTATTATAGGACAATACATAAACTTGAGTATTTTTATTACTTTGTATATGTATATTGTTTTGAATGTTGGTATATTTGTTTCTATAATACTTTTGTTCAAATTGATAACGAGTTACATTTAATTGAGGAATCAAAAAATTGGAAAGATAAAGCATAATAATACCAACAAAAACAGCTGAAACAATATAAGGTCTCAGCATTCTTCTGAAAGAAATACCCGCCGCAAGTATAGCAGTTATTTCAGAACGCATAGTTAAGCGAGAGGTTACAAAAACTATTGATATAAAGAAAAACAAATGCCCGAATTGATTTGTAAAAAATGGAGCAAGATTGAGATAATAGTCTAACAGCACAGCTTTTAAAGGAGCAGCTCTATCTATGAAATCATCTATTTTAAAACTTAAATCTATAATAATAATAACAAAGTCTATCAAAATGATGGAAACAAAAAAAGTTGCAAGTACTTTTTTTATTATGTACCAATCCAAAGTATTTATAAAATAAGATTTTCCGCTCTTGCTGTTTGGCTTAGAAGATTGTATCATAAGGAATTTTTGAACGTTTTTGTTTAAAGTCTTGTAGACAATTTTTGTACCATCATATTTTTCCATTCCAAAAAATCTCCCTGCGCAATATGTTCTCTTGCTTGTCGCATAAGTTCCAAATAAAAAGCAAGGTTATGTATAGAGGCTATTTCCAAGGCTAACAATTCTGAAGAAACAAAAAGATGCCTAAGATAAGCCTTTGTGTAAAGAGTATCTACTTTTGAAGTGCCGTTAATATCTATAGGAGAAAAGTCATCTTCCCATTTTTTATTTCTCATATTAATAGTTCCCTCCATAGTAAAAAGCATAGCATTTCTTCCATTGCGAGTTGGCATAACACAATCAAACATATCTATACCCAAAGCAATACCTTCCAAAAGATTTTGAGGAGTACCTACACCCATCAAATAACGAGGCTTATCATTGGGAAGAATATCCGTGCAAATATCTGTTATTTCATACATTTGCTCTGTAGGTTCTCCAACAGAAAGCCCTCCCAAAGCATAGCCCTCAGCATCGTATTGTTTTACATTCTCACAGGCCTGTTTTCTAAGGTCTTTATATACGCTACCCTGCACTATAGGGAAAAGGCTTTGATTGTAATCATAAATAGGTTGAGTGGAATGAAATCTTTGCATACAACGTTTTAACCACAAAGAAGTAATATCCAAAGATTTTTTTGCATACGAATAATCGCAAGGATAAGGAGTGCATTCATCAAAAGCCATCATAATATCTGCTCCAATAATTCTTTGAGTATCTACCACACTCTCGGGAGTAAAATTGTGCAAAGAGCCGTCTATATGAGAACGAAATACACAACCTTCTTCTGTTATTTTTCTTATTTTACCAAGAGAATAAACTTGAAATCCTCCACTATCGGTAAGCATTGGCTTATTCCAAGAATTAAATTTTTGAATACCGCCAGCTTTACGTATTACCTCTATTCCTGGACGCAAATAAAGATGATAAGTATTGCCAAGTATAATTTGCGCTTTAACATCTTCTGTTAGCGTATCTATACCTACTCCTTTAACGCTTCCCACAGTTCCAACAGGCATAAATATAGGGGTAAGTATTTCTCCGTGTGCAGTGCTTATTTTTCCCGCACGGGCTTTACAATCTTGTGATATATAGTTAATTTCAAAGTTCATGTTATGTTATTAACAATTTTTAGTAAAGAAAAATTTTTACAAAAGTACTTATAAATAGCGAATAATGAATAAATTTGCATAAAAATATTTTACTTTGTTA
The DNA here is from genome assembly GCA_964626385.1 of uncultured Bacteroidaceae bacterium. Taxonomy (GTDB): domain Bacteria; phylum Bacteroidota; class Bacteroidia; order Bacteroidales; family P3; genus Scybalousia_A. Next base: position 1,175 of record CAZVEO010000016.1, on the reverse strand, counting down.
TGTTTGATTTTTTGAATTATCGGTTTTCTATTTTGACTTTAACTTTTGCTATTGCCGTGGGTATAATTGTGATAATGGAGTTGTTGCATTACATAATTGTTTATGGCAGAATTATTTTTTACAAATCAAAAAACAACAATGAAACACTTCCTAATAATTTATCCGAAAACGAGGGTGTAAGTGTGGTGGTAGTGGTAAAAAATAATTTAGAAACTTTACAAGAGGATTTTGTTATGATATTAGAGCAAAATTACCCTTTGTTTGAAGTAGTTGTAGTTAACGAAGATTCAGAAGATGATAGCGAATTTGCCCTACACCTCTTACAAAAATGCTATTCAAATCTAAAGGTTATCAACTTGGGACAGAATGCAAACAAATTCTCCGATAGAAAATTCTCTCTTTCCATAGGTATACGCTCTGCTAAATATAATAATATAGTTTTAACAGATGTTACTTGTAAGATACAAGATATTATTTGGTTAAAGAGTTTATGTAATTCTTTTGTTCATAGTGAGAAAAAAATACTTATAGGTTATAGTTCTCCTCAATACCAAAAAGGACTTACAAATACTTTGTCAAGATATTATCATCTTGATTGGAATATGAATGTATTGGGATATGGATTGTTAGGGATGCCTTTTTCTGCTGATAGCAACAATATGGCTTATGATAAAAAATTTTTCTTTGATAAAGGAGGACTTATTTCTCAATATAGAGATAAGTGCAGACAAGAAGATTATTTTCTATCTCGTTATGCTAACAAAAAAAATACTATGATAAATATTGACTCAGATTCATTCTCTTATTGTCTTGCAATGACTTCTTATTCTGAATTTAAACGCATAGCATATTCTCGTTATATTTCTCATAGAACATTTCCCCTACTAACAAAATTACGGTTGGCTATTCTACCTTTAGCAACATTGTTATTGTATGTATTGTTGGCAATATTGATCATTCTTGGTATGCCTTGGCAGTTTGTTCTTGTACCAATAATAATCAAATGGACTACACAAATAATCTATTACTTAAAGTGTAGTAATAAACTAAAAACCAAGATACCTTATTTATTTGCTCCTTTGTTAGAAATTTACTTTATGTTCTTTAATTTTAACTTTAGGCTTAAAAAACTTTTCCACCACAAGAAAACATATAAAATAAGGTGGAAAAAATAA